>NZ_JBFSRZ010000021.1:0-79578 GCF_041466065.1 Vibrio sp. 10N.239.312.C11 | reverse complement strand
CTGATCAGATCGTAGGTTCTTGATTTAGTTCCATTGAATTACGCAACAAAGCCCATTAGCACAAGAAGCATTCGGTTATGAAATGGCTCTAATTATGTTCTTCGCATTCGTTGTGAATATTTTATTGGCTCGTATTACTCCTTTAAAATATATTTTCTTAACGGGTCACCACACAATGTTCATGTCTATGCTAGTAGCGGTAATTCTGTCTACAGCAAACATTGAAGGCACAGTTCTAGTCGCAATCGGCTCTATCATTGTGGGTACATTAATGGTTGTGATGCCAGCGCTAGGCCAAAAGTACACTGAAAAAGTGATGGGTACTGATCAACTGGCTATTGGTCACTTCTCGACACTGTCTTACATCGTGTCTGGCTTCATTGGTAGCAAATTCGGTGACACATCAAAATCAACAGAAGACATCCAAGTTCCTAAAAGCTTAATGTTCCTGCGTGATACGCCAGTAGCCGTAGCAACAACAATGGCTATCTTCTTCATGCTTGCGTCTATTATTGCGGGCGGCGAGTTTGTAGAAACAGTATCAAGCGGTCAAAACTGGGTTGTATTTACCTTCATGCAATCTCTAATCTTTGCTGGTGGTGTTTACATCGTATTGCAAGGTGTGAAGATGCTAATTGCTGAAATCGTTCCTGCATTTAAAGGTATCTCTGACAAACTAGTACCAGGTGCAAAACCTGCTCTAGACTGCCCTATGGTATTCCCAGTAGCACCAAACGCGGTACTAATCGGTTTCCTTTGTTCTTTCGCGGCTGGTCTACTAGCAATGGCAGTTCAAGGTGCACTTGGTTGGACAATCATTGTAGCGGGTGTGGTTCCACACTTCTTCGTAGGTGGTGCGGCAGGTGTTTACGGTAACGCGACTGGCGGTCTACGTGGTGCAATTCTAGGTTCATTCACGCAAGGTCTGTGTATCTCTTTCCTACCAATGCTACTACTTCCAGTACTGGGTGGTCTTGGGCTTGAAGCAACAACATTTGCTGACTTCGACTTCGGTGTTGTTGGTCTGATTCTAGGATGGATTGTTTCATGAGCCTATTCGATTTAATCGGTAACCAAGGCGTTATCATCAACTCTGAAGAGAACCTAACGGTTGATGCTGCGATTGATTTAACCTGTTCAACACTGTTAGCAAGCAAGAAAATTGAAGCAAGCTATGTTGAAGCTATCAAGCAAAAGCACAAAGACATCGGCGCGTACTATGTTCTAGCACCAAAGATTGCGATGCCTCATGCTCGTCCTGAAGATGGTGTGAACGAAGCATCACTGCAGGTGACAGTATTCAAAAAGGGTGTTGATTTAGAGTCGGAAGACAACGGTGACGTTTACCTTTCAATCACTCTGGCAGCGATGGACTCAGATAGCCATATCCATACTATTATGGCGCTATCAGAGTTGTTCCAAAATGATGATGACATTGATGCCATTATCGCAGCGGAAACAGAGCAAGAGATCATCGAGATCTTAAAGCGATACTAGTTACGCTAAAAGCTGTTACTCCCGAGAAAAACTATCAGACCGAGCCCTGCTCGGTCTTTTTTTTACACGTTTCAAATGACGATGCACCAGATTGACAAAGAGACGCCCGCCAAAGAGTTTTTCAACTCAGTACTTACCAATTAAGAGCTTTTCAACTCAGAACTTACCAACTGCGAGCTTCTCACCTAAAAGCAGCTCAACTCAATAATCGACAGACAAGCGCCCCTGGCTCCCTTAATGCATCCACGTTATAGCTAAGTACACGTCCGGCAGACGGCGCATGATAACGACGACATTCATTACCAAAAGCGTCGTATTGAATCGCCAAAAGATCATCTTGCTCTACGCTTTGTAAAAGCTCGACCTGAGGCAACACAAACCCACCAATATCAGCGCGGATAGACACTACATTATTGCCCTCTATCCAATCTATACTCGGCAGTGGCTTTTTGTCTCTTAAACCTTCAGCATCAAGCATCTCGTAGTAAGAAAGAATATTAAAAACACCATCTACGGCTCGTTGAATCATGTCAGGTTGAGTAAATTTCCCCATCCCAACTTCCACTGTAATGCTCGGAATTCCACTTCGATTCCAGACCGTTTCAAGAATACCCGGATCGCCGGGATCATTAAGAACACAATCGGGCTGCATTAACCTCGCCATCTCCAAACATTGCTCTACTCGGTAATCAGCAAACACATAAAGTGGATACACGGCACCACGAGTTTGGGTATGCAGATCAACAGCAAATGTCGCGTTGTGTTTGAGTAAGCGATCCCACAGAGATGCGACGAATCGCTCCGCGGCTAAGCCGTGTGCATCCCCCGGAAAGAGTCGATTAAGGTTGGCAGGGCAAGAGCCCGGATCCGAAGAGATAAAATCGCGGCTGTGGTTAAGCAAGCCAGACAAATTCACAGTTGGTACAACTGTCACCGTGCCTTTTAATGTTTTGCCTACTAAATCTCGGATAATTTGCTGAGCAGCCAACACACCGTTTAGCTCATCACCGTGAATCCCGGCAGTGATCATCAACTTCGGGCCGTCTTGACTGCCTTTGAAAACAGAAACAGGCATGTTTTTAGGTTGTCCTAACCCATCACTGGTTACTTGAAACCAAAACTGATGCTCTCCAATCGGTAAGTCTTCAACATTTAAGGCGCCAATAACCTGCCTACCTTGTAAAACATCGCCTAAGTACTCTGTTTTCATCCAACGTCTCCATCTTGTTGAGCAAAATTTATTCTTTTCTAAGTTTTGGCATCATAGAGGATATCTTAATCAGTACAAACAGTTAATAAGATTAAGAAGCTCTAACCTCACCATAAGGTTCACCCATATCATTATCACCTCACCCAAATAGAAACTTGAAAAAGTAACCGAATAAGGAAATACGAGTGGTATACCCATTCACAAACCACTCAGGTTCCTGAAATAAAAGTGCAATAAAATCAACACTTAAAAAGTTCCCTATTCACGAAAATGTAATTTTACAGAAATGAAAGCTTAATTTAGCTGCTCTAGATTAGTTTCATATCGAAACGGAGAGCGCATTGCTCACGGATTTTAAAATACAAGGTAAGTGATTATGAAAAAGGCAGTTCTAGCTTCTGCAGTGGTAGCGGCACTAGTTTCAGGTTCATCGTTAGCAGCAACGGTTTACAGCTCTGATGGTACAGAACTTAAAATTGGCGGTCGTGCAGAATTCCGTGGTGATTTCATTGGTTCTGGTGGTGCTGAAGTTGAAGGTTCAATGAAAGATAAAACTCGTTTCCGTTTAAACCTTGGTGGTAAAACAGAACTTACAGATACTGCAACGGCATTCGGTTTCTACGAAGCAGAGCAAGACACAGGTTCTGATAAGTTTGAAAACCGTTACATGTACGCAGGTGTTGATTTTGACGGCCAAGCCGTTTCTGTCGGTCGCCAAGATATGGCTTCAGTTATCGTATCTGACTTTACGGATATCACTGAGTTTTCTGGTGTGCAGCAAGCATTCGGTGCAGCTTCTGATAAAGAAGATGGTGTATTTGCATACCGTGGCGGCTTTGATGCCCTGCAACTAGAAGCCACTTACCAAACCAACAGCAAAAAAGACTCTGACGGCTACGGCATTTCTGGTGTTTACTCACTGCCAATGGGCTTAGATCTTGGCCTAGCCTACTCAGGTGAAGACCTAGGGGAAAATAAAGGTAGCGCAGACCAAATCCTTGCCGGCCTAGCGTATTCTCTAGACAACCTGTACTTAGCAGCGACTTATTCAACAGGCGACCTAGATGATAAAGCGACAGGTACCGATGCTAAGTCATTCACTGCTATGGAGTTTGCAGCGCAATACAAATTCACCAAGCAAGTATCTGCTGCAGTCGTATATACTTACCAGGAAGATGAAATCAACAGCGGAGCAAAAGAAGACGCTGTCGACGGTATTGAATTAGCCGGTTACTACAAACTAAACAGCAATTTCCGCACATACCTTTCTTACTACGTTAACGGTTTAGACGAAGTTAAAAATGCAAAAGGTATCGTGACAGTTGGTGAAGACACACTTCGCCTAGGTGTCCGCTACGATTTCTAATCTAAATCGACTTTAGATAGAGACTAGAAAGGTTGGGCGGTTGCTCAACCTTTTTCATATTAAAATATTCTGACCAACTTCATCAATGCTTTTTCTGGTTAAGTGGTGCTAAATCCGTATCATAGGTGAACCACATCAAATAATTAGAAGCATCATGTCACAACACCATCCGATCCAAGGCGCTAGCTGGATGCTAACCGCAGGCTTAGCCTTTGCCGTTATTAATAGCCTGACTCAAGTCGCTAGCATTCATTTCGGACTTACTTCTACCACCGTTGCCGTCATTCAATACGCCATCGCGTTGTTCGCTATTCTTCCTTACCTGAAAACGCTGGGCATTCGCCGCGCGCTAAAAACCGACAACCTAAAGTTACACGTATTCCGTGTCTTCTTGTCTGTTATTGGTATTCAACTTTGGATATGGGCATTGGCTTACCCAGTACCTATTTGGCAAGGCATTGCCCTTCTCATGACGTCGCCATTGTTTGCAACCATAGGCTCAGGACTTTTCCTCAAAGAGAAAGTTGGGGCAGCTCGCTGGGGCGCGACCTTAGCCGGCTTCGCTGGTGCTATGGTGATTCTAGAGCCGTGGGCAGAAGACTTTAACTGGGCAACACTGTTACCGGTTGGCGCGGCTTTCTTCTGGGCATGCTACTCACTCATGGTGAAAAAACTCTCTTCGCAAGACAGTCCTTCAACCATGGTGGTGTACTTGCTGCTATTGATCACACCATTTAACATCCTGCTTGCCGCGCCAGATTGGCAGACTCCAAGCGGCGGTACAATTTGGGCTATCTTGATTGTTATCGGTGTTATGACGGCACTCGCTCAATGGGCAATTGTAAAAGCCTATTCAGTTGCTGATGCTTCGTTTGTGCAACCTTTTGACCACGCGAAATTACCGTTAAATGTTCTAGCGGGTTGGATTGTATTTAGTTGGGTTCCACCGGGTCGTTTATGGCTAGGGGCTGCTATTATTATTGCGTCAGTTGCATTTATTACCCATTGGGAAACGAAAAAACCGGCGAAAATAAAGAAAGTTTAGGATCGATGAAATAAATAGTTCGACTGTCCGTTCTATATGGATAAGAGAATTCAAACGAGGCCGTAAGCATGAAGAAACCAGTCAAGATTACACTATACCGTTGGGCAGGCAGCTGGGGTCCATTTAAAGTTAATATCCCATGTGGGGAATGTACCCTTACCAAAGACATTCTTAAGGATACTTTTGAGAATGAGTTATCAGATGTCGATGTCGAACTGGAAGTGAAAGATTGGTTGTCTCACTGGTGGGAGCCGCTAAAACTGGGTTCTTGGCATGCTCCAATCCTTGTTGTTGAAGGCAAGGTTGTAAGCCAAGGCGAAGCGCTTAACCGCGGTGTGTTAGTTCAATCCGTGATCAAAGAGTGGACCAAACGCGACAGCCTAAAAGGCAACATCGTTTATGGTAAAGCGACCTGCCCATTCTGCGTTAAGGCAAAGAAAATGCTTGATGAAGCGGGTGTTGAATACCAATACCACGATGTCGTAAAAGACAGCGCAGCTTTGTATCGCATGATTCCAGAGGTCAAAGCGCACATTGGTGAGAAAACACCAGTAACCGTTCCTCAGATCTGGCTCGATGGTAAATACATCGGTGGAGCAGACAACTTAGAAGCATGGATGAAAGAAAATGGTTTAGATACCATTCCAAATAACGTTGTCGACCTGTCCAACCAATCGGCAGGCTAAACTCACACAGAGTTACAAATCCGATCGTGAATTAATCAGTGTTTTTTGTGTCCATCCACAACAAAACGAGCGATGACCTTCATTAATCGCTAAAACGCAAAAGGCCTTAAACTGAACTAGCCCCAATAGTTGGACACCAGTAAGTTTAAGGCCTTTTTAAAATCCGTTTTTGAAAATGCTTATTTCGCCATTTTCTTCATCATTCGCTTAATGAATGATGCTTTTTTGGGCTTTGGCTTGCCATACAATGCTTCGTGCATCATGTTTTTTGCTACCATTTGACCAAGGTATGCGTGGCCTAGTTCGTAATTCATGCTTATCTCCGCACATAATCGATTTTCTTATGCGCGGATTCTACACTTAAAGCGCCCAAAAACAAGATCTAAATCACACTTTTAGTGTAATATCACCATTAAGTTACAATTCAAATTTTCATTTAAACATCCATAAAAAAGCAGCTCAAGAGAGCTGCTTTAAAAATAGTTTTTTAGAAACCTAATTGCTTAGAAATCAACCAGCATGAAGAAATAACTTAGAAAACAAACAGTTAAGAAAACTAGCTACGCTTTGGCTGTCTGTAAGTTTTACCTGCAATTTGGTATGTGTCTTTTTGCTTTAATTCGAACATAGTTTCAAAGAACCAAGCTGCAAATTTGATTAAGTCATCGCCTTCATTCATCACATGTTCGATGTACTCTTGCTCTTCGCCTTGTTCATTTTCTTGAAGCGTCACGTGGTAAATACGCTTTTCGCCTTCAACTTCAGCTAGCGCAAATTGACCTGTTAGTGATCCAGCAGCCTCAGCGACTTCTGTATCCTCATTGGATTTCAATAACTCAAGTGCTTGAGGCAGGCCATCTAGTGCGCAGATAGCTTTTACCAGTACTTCAAATTCATTTTGCTGCATGTTTATTACCTATTAAATGGACGCAGGTATTGTAGAAAACCATCCATACAAATACAACGTATTAACGACTGTATGCTGAACTATAGCGAGCTAGCTGTTTAACTGGTCTGTACTTCAGCTGCTTAACTGTATTCAACTTCGGTAGCTGTGGCTTTCTTATTCATTCTCGTTGAAGACCAAAGTACTGTAGCCATGCAAGCACCAATAATCAGATAAAACACGCCGAGCTGTAGGTGAGTCGTCACCCAACTCTCGACTAGATATCCACCAAGTAAACCCGCCAAACACATCTGAATTGAACCTGACAGTGCCGACACCGCGCCCGCTTTCTTCTTATGAGGTTCTAATAGCATACTGATCGATAGAGGGAAGGAGATACCTTGAGCGATAGCTAACCACGTAAATGCCCACACTAAGTTAAAGATGGATAACTCATGAGTAAGTAACCAAGTCCCTGAAGCTAAAATGATCAAAATCGCAAGACTCATCAATTGTGGTGTACTAAACCTACGATTGAGCAAGTTCAAAGCCACGCTACCAATCAGTAAGCCAGCCGAAGGGACTATCATCAACGATCCGTATTCAGCGGCTGTCAGCCCCAATTGCTCTTGCATTAAGAATGGAAACAGTGATAGCGACACCAAACTCGCCATGTAACTCATCCAATTATAACTGGCACTGGTCAACACTTGGCGATTCGTCAACAAACGGCCATAGTTCTTGACCACTTGACTGACTTCAAAGCGGCTCTTTCCGTATGGTAAAGTTTCATGAAGAACAAAGTAGCCGAGAGTGAATATCGCCAGTAAATACACAAGAACAAACAGGAACACCGCCTGCCAACCGAGGTGGAATGAGATCCAACCACCAAACACGGGCGCAATAATCGGCATGATCGAAGCGGTGACCGAAATATAAGACAGTGCTTTGGTCAGTTGAAGGCCATCATAGCTGTCGCGCAGCACACTTCGCCCAAGAACCGAGGCACTCCCCGCCCCTAGACCTTGCAACAAGCGACCAACCTCTAACGCCGTCATGTTGTCGGAAAAAACAACACAAACAACAGTACCAATCAAATAAACACCCTGACCTAACAAGAAGATAGGTCTTCTCCCCACGGCATCGGACATCGGCCCATAAAATAGCTGAGACAAGCCAAAACCCACAAGAAACAGCGTAACGAGCAGCTGTACATCTACCTGAGTCGCACTTAAGTCTGAAGCAATTAGCGGCAACGATGGTAAATAGATACTCACCCCTACCTGTCCTGTAGCTATGATCATCATGGCTAAGAGTAGCGGTGTTTTTTTAAAGGTCGATTGGCTCAAAAAATTCCCTATTCGTTTGTTATTTGTTCATCAGATGAGTTTACATTCAAAACCAATAATTGATAATTAGCTAAATTGGAATTTAATTAAGTCCCAACAGGAAATAATATGGATTGGATTCTTAACGTAAAAAGTTATGTAAAAGTGGTGGAAGAAGGCAGCTTCAATGGCGCAGCACGTAAACTCAATACCACCAGCTCAGCGATCAGCAAAAGAGTGAACTGGTTAGAAGAACGTATCGGCACTCAACTATTAAAGCGCACCACGCGCTCAATCAGCCAAACCGAAGCGGGAGCTCTCTTTTATCTGCGAGCCAAGGATCAGCTCGATAATTGGCAATCGATTATTGATGAAACTCGATCGGTTAACCAAACGCCTGCGGGCCTGCTAAAGATTGGCGCAACCATTGCTGTTGGTTCTAAGTTTCTCGTGCAATACATGGACGACTTCTTAGAAAAGTATCCAGACATTAAAGTACAGCTTATCACCACCACGCCAGGTCAATTACCTGAGCTTGGCTTGGACCTGGTGATCAGTCGTGAACTGGAACAACTCAACTCGTTAAGCTTCAAGAAAACACCACTGTTTGAACACAAAGCCAGCTTTTACGCCGCACCAAGTTACTTGGCTAAACATGGTTATCCCATCAACGAGCAAGATTTAGAACAACACAACTCCTTAATATGGGGAGAGCGCCCTACCCGTGAAGTCACACTCACCAAAGGGCAGCGCATCACTTTGAACGGTAACTTTGCGACCACCAACCCTGAGGCTTTGTTTCATGCCGCCAAGCGAGGAATGGGCGTACTGTTAACCATCAAAGCAATGATCAAAGAGGATCTTAAACAAGGGACACTGGTTCCAGTATTACCAAATATAACAGCCGACGAAGTGATGGTTTACGCGTACTACCCTAAGCTTGACTACTCACATACACGAACCAAGCTATTTTTAGACCACCTAAAAGATAGGCTAGACAAAGAAAAAAATAGTCAAATTTTGTGAAATATATCGCACTAAATTTGAAAAATCACACAACACGACCAATAATAAACTAGACGCATATCAAGATTATTAATACAAGTTGCATTGTTAATATTTAAGACAGTGCAGCTACAAGATCGTATACACAAGATCATACACATACAGCTTACACACGATTCTGGTTGGCTACGGATGGTGACTATGACTCAACATACACGCAATAGCATGATAGACACAGAGCGCATTGGGCGCTTACTCAAATTGGAAGGTATCGACCTTTTAGAGTCTGCCGTGCTTACTTTGCATCAAACCTTCGGTACTCAATACACCAGTATCATTGAGAAAAAGCACTTTCCCGATCAAATGGTTCCTTTGGTCATTGCCCATTCTGACCATGTACTACATGACAAAATAAACGCACGCCATGGTCACATATACCAACAAGCCGTTAATCAAAAACACCCAGATTGCTCATTTGCTCAGTATATCGTTCAGTCACTCCCAACATCAGCATTTAGGCAAGAAATCACCTCACAAAACTCAATCGCTATCCCAGCACGCAGTCAAAGTGGCGAAGTCATGGGTGTGCTTTTCTCAACCTTTAGTTCGCCTATGAGTACAGATCAGCAACAAGACGTGATAAAACACCACCAGTTGTTCGCAGATATCGTCATTCACACCTTGCGTGAAATGTGGTTCAACGACCGTTCTGAGCAACTGGTTAATCAACTCAGCTACGAAGTATCACACGATAGTCTAACTGGGCTATTAAACCGTAGCTGCTTATCAGACACCTTAGAATCGATCACTCAGCAGAGTGTCACTCCCTTCACGCTCGCTCTGCTCGACATCAATAGCTTCAAAGCCATTAATGATATGCACGGTAATTATATTGGCGATAAGGTGCTTCAGTTCGTTGCAGAGACCTTGCGCCGAACCTTGCCCGACAACAACCTGACGTTCCGGACGGCTGGCAATGAGTTCGCATTCATTACCTATCATTCAGACCCAATAGCGGTTTGCGAGCAAATACTGGATAAGATAAAGCAAGGTTACAATAGTATTGATATCAAAATCGATTTCGACGTCAGTATCGGCATTGCCCGGTCAGATGGAGATAATAAAGACGTAGAACAAATCATCTTCAACACCAGTTTGGCACTAAAAGAGTGCCAGCATAGTCAAGATACATACATTCAATGTTACGACACTCACCTAAGGGTTCGTTACCAAAGGAAAACCGAGTTAATCGCCGCCTTACGAAGTGAGCTTGACAGCCCCATATCAGACAGTCAGGCACCTAATGACAATGGAATGTACGTGGTTGTACAACCAATCGTTGATCACATTGATACACGATGGGATTACTTCGAGGTGTTAACTCGTTGGAAAACCACAAGACATGGCGACATCTCGCCAGTGGAGTTCATTCAGGTAGCGGAAGAGTCGGGGTTGATCGTGGAACTGGGTGAACGGATCATCGAATTGGTATGCCGCGCTAAAACAATATTGGAGCGAGGCTTAGGCTACAAAGTTAAGCTTGGAATAAACTGCTCCGCTCACGAGCTTACCGATTCTAAGCGTTATATTTCCTATCTCACTCGAACGATTGAACAGCATCACTTTAAAGCAAACGAGTTTGTCATTGAGCTAACCGAAACCGTGCTGTTATCTCCAACTCAAGAAACAAAGTCAGCACTCGACTTTCTAAGGGGACAAGGGTTCACGATCGCTCTAGATGATTTCGGTACTGGTTACTCAAGCTTAAATTACATTCATAGCTATCCTATCGATTGTATTAAAATTGATGCCACCTTTATTCGAAACTTGCTGACAAACTCAACATCCGAAAGTGTTGTGTGGTTGATTATTCAACTGGCACACAGACTCAATGTGTCATTGGTTGCGGAAGGCGTAGAGAAGCTTGAGCAATTAGAAAAGCTGCACGCAATGGGGTGTGACAAAATTCAAGGATACCTCTACTCTCCACCTATGCGACCAGAAGCTATCGTTAGCTACGTCACTCACTCAGAACCTCTAGCCTAAACGCCGTTTACTACCTCAACCTAAAATCAAAAAGCCGCGAGCGTATCACTAAACATTTAAGTATTTAGTTCTGCACTCACGGCTTTAAAGGCTACATCATTACTCGCAACCATCTAGCTAACGGTTACCTTGACGGCATACAGTCAGCTAATAACTATTAACTATTATTCAATTGTGTTTCTAAAGCTTTCTTTAATAGCTTGTCGGCTTCATCTCTAGCGGCTACGAATGTCGCTTTTTCCTTTTTCGGCACAGAGTCGGCCATAGGAATATTCGCTTTCATTGCATTGACAGGACGACCACGTTCGATCAATTCGTAATGTAAGTGCGCCCCCGTCACTCGGCCCGTTTTACCTGATAAGCCAATACGCTGACCACGAGATACCGTTTGTCCTTTACGAACGAGGATCTTACTCAAGTGTAGGTAGCGTGTTTTGTATGTGCTGCCATGCTGAATCACCACATAGTTACCCGCATATGGGTGCTTACGAGTCATGATCACTTTACCATCACCTGTTGCTTGAACGGGTGTGCCAATTGGCGTCGCGAAATCTGTGCCGTTATGCGGAGAGACTCGCCCAGTCACAGGGTGTAAGCGCTTAGGATTAAACTGAGAACTTTGACGCCAGCCACTGCTCACAGGGTAACGTTGGAAAGCGCGTTGTAAGCTATCACCATTGGCATCGTAATATTGCCCGTCAGTGTGTAAGTACGCTGAAACAACACGGTTACGGTTCATGATCTTGATGGCTTCTATTTCACGTTTCCCGGTTGCGACACCATCAACGAATTGCGCTTTTTGAAGCACTTCAAACTGATCACCCGCACGTAAGTCTCGGCTGAAATTCAGCTTATCTTTGAGAAGAGTCACAATATGGTCAATCTCAATACTGTTCAGGCCAACTTTGTTCGCTGACATAGAGAAACTGCCTTGAATATCACCCACTAGAGGTTTCTGCTTCCATTCACCCGGAATAGAAATATCTTCGAATTCGTAGCTGCCGTCATCAAGCAGTCGATAAACCACTTTGTCCGCGACACTAAATTGAAGTTCCATTTTTGAAAGGTTGCCCGTCGCTTCGTCACGCCAAAAGCGTAATGTATTACCCGGACGAAGCGTGTCTAACGCAAGGAAGTTCAAATCGGTTTCCATCACGCTCATCATCGAGTTATAAGAAAACCCAAGCTGAGTGAAGATGCTACTTAAGTTATCACCTGATTGAATTTGATATTCAAACGTCGGTGGCTCAATAACGGTAGCAGAAGGAGGTGACAGAATTGACTCAATAACGGTTGAGTCTGGCAAATCAAGATCGATCGTTTTCGTCAGACTTGATTGTGAATATTGCAAAGCAACACTAATCACTGCAATAAGTGGCAGTCCTAAAATTGCTGCTTTTTTTACAGGTGAAAGCTCAGCAAACGGAGAGGAAAATATTTTTGAATACACGGTAAACAGGTCTTTCTACGATATAAAAGCACAGGATATGCTTTTCAGGCGTATAAATCATCATTGTATTGTCATAATATGATGTGAATCTGCGCAATCTCGGCTAAGTCATTGAGTTACCGTTAATGAAATAGGCACAACTCAAAAAATTAATGAACCAACGATTTAGACATTAAAAAGCAGAAACATCTAGTTCCTGCTTTTTAACTAATTCATACTATTTCAATTAAGTCATGCTATTTCAATTAAACGTTAACTGTCGATACCAAGCAATTATCTTCACCAAATTCATTCGGGATATAACGATCAGCATTCGCATCGTTCACCCATTGTTGATCATCAACTAGGTAGCGAAATTGAAACTCGCCATCTTTCGGAAGACGAGTTTTAAACTTGTAAACCTTCCCTTTCGCCAGTTTTTTCATTGGGGTCGCTTTCCAATCCAGAAAGTCGGCAACGATAGATACGGAATTAGCTTCTTGAGCTTCTAGCTCGAAAGTCACTTCAACTTCATCTTTCGTCTTAAAAAAACGTTTATTAATCATTCGCAAGCTCCATTTGTAAAGTAAGCAGACACAAAGCTAAGTGTGTCTAAATTTCATTCATCTACTTAAGATAATATGTAATTTAGCTCACATAAACAACAGTTCCTTGCCCTAACAAAAATGTCATTGCTCATCAATTGATTGCGCATTGAAATAAAAACTCATTAACACCTTTTCAGATTGCAATTCTGGAAAAGATTGTTCCGCAGAATGTCGAGTAAAACCGATAAAACCTTCCCCAGAGAGTTTGCTTTGTGAATCGAGCAGTTGAGTAATCTCTAAAGTTTGGATTCTCACACGGTCACCAAGAAAGAATTGGTCAACTAACACGACACGGCTTCGATGCTGGTCATGTTTAAACAGGCCAAGATAATAGAAAACGCCACTGCCTTGGTTAGATACCCACATAGGTGCAACAAAGAAACTCGCCTCGCCGAGTATGACTCTTGAAAGGTTGTTGGTGTCTACGGTGACCACACCACGCTCAACACCGGAGTCATACCGCCCAAACGCGATTGATCTTGGTCCATCGACTTCATTAATAAAGGCGTACGCGTTGGTTTCAGGAACTTTGATTGTCCATGGGTTAGTCGTCTTCAAATCAAAAACGGTTTCAACAACAGGGTCATAACTGACTTGAGAAGAAGGAAACTTCGCCAAGATCTCTTCGTCACTTAAGCTAAAGCGATAAATACCCGCCAGTATCACCACAACCAGCATGATAATAGGAATCAGTAAAATCAGAGGTATAGGTAAGATTTTCTTTTTCATGAGCAATTATATTCTTTTGTTTTCATCCAGTTGTGCAGACCATAAATGGCTTTAGTATAATTATCAATACAGGGTTAACCAGAAGTGGAGCATGGATGGATATCAATCATATTAAAGAGAGAAATATCAGAAGTTGCGAATGCCGCTGTGGAGCCGTCAATTTAGTCTGCAGAGGCGAGCCTCAACGCACCTCCGTATGCCATTGTTATGAATGTCAGAAGCGCACCGGAAGTGTGTTCGGGGTTCAGGCTCGATTTCCCATAGAACAAGTGACACTCAACGGAGAGGTCACCTCCTTTTCACGTATCAGTGACACGGGCAATGAAGTCACCTACCAGTTTTGCCCTAAATGTGGCACTACCATGCTATTGCAGTCGGTTGCCGCCGCCGATTTTTATGTCGTCCCGCTCGGACTATTTAAAGAGCAAGACTTTCCGCTACCAAGCTTTTCAGTCTACGAAGAACGCAAACACGGATGGGTCAAATTTGACCACCAGATGAGTCACTACAACTAGCCTGTTACTGACCATTTTCTCTATAAAGCAACAGTATTGGAACAAACTGCAAGACTGTTGCCTAAGATCAAATATCAACGTTCTACAACGCTAGCGTATCTTTTCGCTAGCGTTATAATCTGCTCCTCTTTTTAACCCAGGGTGAACCACATGATTTCTAAACTACCTCGCTGGGTTGAATACGGCGCCTTACTGTTAGCGGGCCTTGCTGGCAGCGTTAATGCTATTGGTTTACTCGGCTTCCAACATCAAGCTATCTCCCATATTTCAGGCACCATGTCTTTACTTGGCAGCAGCCTGCTCACGCCGACTTCAACTTCTATGCACCTCCTGCTAATCATTATGAGCTTTATGCTAGGTGCCGCGTTCAGCGGATTCTTTATCGAAAATCAAGCATTGAAGTTAGGACGCCGTTACGGTGTTGCGCTATGTATTGAGGGTGGATTGCTGTTCTTGGCGCTTTGGGCACTGTTACAAGGCTACACTTCAGGCCAGTATTTCGCTTCAGCCGCGTGTGGGTTGCAGAACGCAATGATCACCACCTATAGCGGGGCGATCATTCGCACCACACACATGAGCGGGATCATCACAGACCTTGGGATCATGATTGGCGCACGCTTAAAGGGGATGCCTTTTGACCGCCGTAAAGCCAAACTTCTTATGTTCATCGTTGTTGGCTTTCTGTTTGGTGGTTTAAGTGGTGCTTGCCTGTTCCAGCGCTTTGAAATTTTGGCACTGGCTTTCCCTGCCTCTTTCGCGTTCATTGTCGCGTTTAGCTACTGGCTCTACCTAACTTATCGAACTGAAGCCTCAGTAAATTTATAAACGCCTAGTAATAACCATGAGAATATGTAACATCTGCAACACTTTATTCTAAACTCATAATTTGTTGCAGAATAACCTGCGTGAATATTTAGCGATATTTGATGAATAGTATTGCAAGTGATATTAATACTCGGTAATCTTGCACCCAATGAGAAAATACGGATGTTTAGAGAATAAAAATGCCAAGGATGTGGCTTTTTTACATGTAGAAATACGAGAATAATTAACATGTCTAACAACACGAATACTGCTCAACCAGAGAAATCTAAAGGCAGTTTCTGGGTTTTCTTAATCCCATCTCTAATTGGTTTGTTCCTCTTCATGGCGCCAATTAGCTACCAAGGTGATCTCACGATCCCTGTCGCTATTCTAGCCAAATCAATTCAAGCGGTTTTCGGTGAGTCTCTAGTTGCTATTATCACTGCAATCGTTGCCTTCATGTCTGTAGCTTCCGTGTTAAGCACCATTTTCAAACCTACATTCATTACATCGAATTCATTTCTAAACGGCCTTTTCAACCCATCTCCACTGTGGTTGTTGGTTCGTATTATCGGTGGTGCTGCAGCATTCATGGCTTTCTTCCAAGTTGGCCCTGAGTTTATCTGGGAAGAAAACACCGGTGGTCTGGTGTTAGAGGGCCTATTGCCGACTCTATTTTCAGTATTCATCTTTGCCGGTTTACTATTACCACTTCTACTTAACTTCGGTTTGTTAGAACTGTTTGGCACCTTACTAAGTAAAGTGATGCGTCCAATCTTCAACCTGCCGGGTCGTAGTGCTATCGATTGTATGGCTTCTTGGTTAGGTGACGGCAGCGTTGGTATCCTGCTTACAAGCAAACAGTACGAGAAGAAATTCTACACTCAACGTGAAGCCGCTGTTGTTGGTACGACTTTCTCAGCAGTATCTATCACGTTCAGCCTTGTAGTGATTGCTCAAGTAGAACTAGAGCACCTATTCCTACCTTTCTACGCAGCAATCTGCTTAGCAGGTATTGTGGCCGCGGTAATCATCCCTCGCCTTCCTCCACTGAGCATGAAGAAAGACACCTTCATTGATGGTACAAAGCCTCACAAAGATGCTGATGCAATCCCAGCGGGTCACTCGACTTTCTCTTGGGGTCTTGAACTCGCGGTAAATAAGGCATCACAAGTGAAGTCTGCTAAGTCTGTATTTGGTGAAGGCATTCGTAACGCAGTCGACATGGTATTCGGCGTTCTTCCTGTTGTAATGGGGCTAGGTACAATGGCATTGGTGATTGCAGAATACACCTCTGTGTTCTCATTCCTAGGTCAGCCTTTCATTCCATTCCTTGAGCTACTTGGAGTACCTGAAGCGGTTGCAGCATCTGAAACCATTGTTGTTGGTTTTGCGGATATGTTCATCCCAGCGATCCTTGCCGCTTCTATCGACAACGAGATGACTCGCTTTGTTATTGCAGCAATGTCGGTAACTCAGCTGATTTACATGTCTGAAGTAGGCGCTCTACTTCTAGGCAGTAAGATTCCAGTGAACATCTTAGAACTGTTTATTATCTTTATTCTACGTACGTTAATTACACTTCCGGTTATCGCTGGTGTAGCGCATCTAATATTTTAAATTAGACGCACTGATACAGTGTAATAAATAACCTGATTTATAATAGCCTCACTTTTGTGGGGCTTTTTTTGCCTAATATATTCACTCTCCGGTTTAAAATACATACACTCTCCTGTTTGAAATATCGCCAATATACGAATTGAGAATATCATTTGATTTCATATTAATTCCCTTACACCTCTCCCTTATATAGTAAATCATACGCATATTAGCCTAATTAATACCCTCCTCACTTTGTTTGCCTTTGATTAAGCCAACTCTTTAACTCATTGAACCAAAAAACAAAAGTAGCAAGTATGTAATTAACTGAGTTTTACGTTGTGCGGGTTGTTGTATTTTTGTAGTCTATTTTGTGAAATTACATTCAAGTAAATCCCAACAGTGTCGATATATATATAATTACAAAAACACGATTAGCTTTAGTTTTCGCAAAGCTTGTGAGAAGAGGAAAACACAATGAAATTTAGCCATAAGGTGGTTGCAGCATCATCAGCCTTGCTATTAGTGACAGTATCATTGCTTTCAATACAGCAACTTTACACCGTAAAAAGTGCTGTAGAGAACCACGTCAATGCAAGCCTGAAAGAGATGGTCTCTGGGATTAAGAACACCGTAGCATCAGAGATGAATGCTAAAAAAGCACTGGCTCAGTCGACGACTGAAGTCATCGAAATCAACCCTCAAGATCGTACATACGTTCAAAACATCCTAGAAAAGCCAAAACTTAAAGGCAGCTTTCTCGCGGTTGGTTTTGGTTATGACGCAAACGGTTTCGTTATTGAAAATGATGATGGTTGGGAAGCTGGCCCGGATTACGACCCACGAATCCGCCCTTGGTTCATTGATGCTAAGTCCAAAAACAGTTTAGTTGTTACCGACCCTTATGTGGACGTATCAAGCAAGAAAGTCATCATTTCAATTGGTACGCCAGTGCAAGAAAACGGCCGTTTCACTGCAGGTATGTTCTACGACTTAGAACTAACCAACCTTGCGACCTTGGTAAACCAAGTGAACTTGTTTGACGCGGGTTACTTATTCCTAGTCACTGCCGACGGCACGACGATTGCTCACCCTAATGCTAAGAACAATGGCGAAACGCTATCAAGCTACCTGCCACAAGCGACTATTCGCGAGGGATCTCAACAAATTGAAGTCGACGGTAAAAAATTCCTAGTGAACTTCACTCACATCCCAAGTGAAGATTGGTACATCGGCGCAATACTTGATGAAGAGATCGCATTCCAAACGGTTGAAGATCTGAAAAACAGCTCGATAATCTACTCTTTAATTGCGGTTATTCTCAGCATCATTGCATTAACCGTCCTTATTCGTGTGTTAATGCGCCCGCTTGAGACGCTTAACCAAGCCATTCAAGATGTTGCGAGCGGACAAGGTGACTTAACTAAACGTCTAGATACCAATACAGATAAAGAGTTCTCTGACCTTGCGAAAGGCTTCAACACCTTTACTGAAAACCTGCAAAATCAAATCATTCAATCCAAAGCGATTGGTGTTGAGATTAAACGTGGCACTGAAATCACAGTAAAAGGCGCGGGTGAGTCAGCGAATGCGATGAATACTCAGCTGCAAGAGCTTGAACAGCTAGCCACCGCAATGAACGAGATGGCCGTTACCGCAACGGAAGTAGCAAACAACGCTCAAGGCGCAGCCGCCGCGGCTCGTGAAGCTGACGATGCGACACTAGACGGTACATCTGTAGTAAGTGACACGACTCAAGCGATTGATAACCTTTCAGCGCGTATCGACCAAGCGGTTGCAGAAGTACAAGTACTTGAATCAGCAACAGCAAATATCGAGACGATTCTTAAAGTAATCAACGATATCGCAGACCAAACCAACCTACTTGCATTGAATGCTGCTATTGAAGCGGCGCGTGCTGGTGAATCGGGCCGTGGTTTCGCTGTCGTTGCCGATGAAGTTCGCACACTAGCGCAACGTACTCAAGAATCGACCACAGAGATCCGCAACATGATTGAGCAGCTCCAAGCGGGTGCAAGCTCTGTATCTAACGCGATGAATCAAAGTAAAGACACAGCCACTGACGCCGTTGAACGCGCTCAGCAAGCAAACTCTTCACTTGACCGCATCCGCGACGCGATTCAGCGCATCTCTGATATGAATATTCAGATTGCTTCAGCAGCTGAAGAGCAGAGTTTAGTAGCGGAAGAGATCAACAACAACACAGTTAAGATCAAAGACCTTTCAACACAGGTATCGAACGCAGCTCAAGACGCAAACACAGCAATGCAAGTTCAAACTGACAATGTTCGCCAACAAGACGAACTATTAAACAAGTTTACGGTTTAACCGCCTTAGCGTTTAGCTAACTAACACCTTGTTTAACTAACACCCTGTTTAGTAAGCAATAAACAGCTTTAAATAAAAAACCCCGCTTACTGGTAATCAGTAAGCGGGGTTTTCTTTTCAAGGTTTTCTTTGCAAAATTTGCTTTCTAACTCGTAACAGGCTCGAGCTAGTTGGTCGTCAGCATCATGCACTGGTTGGATTCAACCTTAATAGTTAAGTCCTTACCAACACATTCGAACACTTCGCCAGACAACAGATCCGTCACAGCACCTGTCCAATTTAATGAGGCCGTCTTGCTTCGTTTCGATTTATTAATCACCACAATGCCTTTGTCGCCACGAACAAACACCAACAAGTCATCATTGGCTTCAACCACCTGCATCGCTTCGCCATGAACATGGTTATGGAATTGAATCATGTTTTTCATATAAGGCGCTTGCCAGTCGTTAAGCCAACGAGGTTGGCCACTCTTGTCCAGAATACCGCTGGTGCTGAGCTCACTGTAAACAAGCGGCACACCGCCATCTCGTCCAAGAATAAAGGCGTGAGCTAATTGCTCGTCGACTTCATCCATCACATGTTCCAAAAACACCTCGTTATTTGGAATGTCATGAGTGACAGCAAAAGTGATCGCTCGCATGTTCGACAGAGCTTGACCAAAACAGTAAGGGTTGATTAGAGATTTAAAGCTGCCCTGCTCTTCAAAAGCTTTGAAGATGGTATTGAATAGCGGAAAATCATACGCCCCTAAACGAGTGTGTTTAAGGTAAGGCTCGAGGAACAGTTCGTACTCTTCTTTGGTTGCACCACCGTCAGTAATAATCTCGCCAAAGATATGCATTTCTTCACAGATATCATCAGTCCAAACCTTACGTAGATGTGACAGTGTCATGTGTTTCGCTGCGTCGATGCGAAACCCTTTCACACCAATCACTTTCAAGGCTTTTAGGTAAGCTCGCTGCTGTGTAACCACATTGTCGTTGTCTAACAGCGTTGGCAGGCCTGGATCGCTTGCTCCACCAGTAATACGTCCGTTTTGCACCTCCCAAGTGTCTTTCCAGTTCTTGATACCAAACGCTTCGACAAAGTCGTTCTCATCAAACAAAGGTTTAGAAAGATCACCAAACAAACGAACGGATTCGTAATACTCAGAATCTTGTTGGTAAGACGCCATGTCTTGTTGATTTGGATACGTCAAATCACCGCGAATACTCGACTCGTTAGCCATGTGGTTAAACACAACGTCCACATAGGTACGAAGCCCATGTTGCTTTAACGTGTTCACCATTGCAGTGAAGTCTTGCGTATCACCAAGCTGATTATCAATCACACGATAATCTTGGGGTTGATAGCGCTGCCACCATTGGGTGCCAGAATCACGGTCGCAACCTTTAGGGCCGCGTAACGACTTCATCGCCGGTGATACTAAAACAGATTTATAACCCAACTCTTGGATCAGAGGGGCGTTCTTCATTACGTCAGCGTAGCACCAGTCAAAAGCATGCAATATAACATCCGTCGCTGGGGTGCTTAACATAGCTGAACTCTCCATGTTGTTCTCCTACCAAACTCGCTTACAGCTTTCTAGATAAATACAAAGGCTAAAAGGCAAAGCTGCATAAATTTCCTTAAGAATGGTGTTTATTATATGAGTTACTCATTAAAACCCCTCCTCCTCCCACCGATTAGTCAAGGTGGATAGTTAAGGGCGTAGCGCCAATTATCGCATAACGTCCGGGATGAACACTCAGCCATAATGTTTTTAAATGCGCTCAAAAATGACAAAAAAGGAGCGTATCTACGCTCCTCTTATTCAATTTAACACATATTAATAACTAAGTTCGGTAAAGAACCTTCACTACGTGCCAGCCAAATTTTGTTTTTACCAGGTGTGGTACAAGCGTCTCGCCAGAGAAACAAACCTTATCAAACTGAGGCACCATTTGACCTTTTTTGAACTCGCCTAGGTCGCCGCCCTTTTTACCAGATGGACAGGTTGAATGCTTCTTCGCTAGCGTTTGAAATTTAGCGCCCTTTTTAAGCTGCGTCATGATGTCTTCTGCTAATTCTTTATGCTTCACCAATATATGAAGCGCTGCTGCTGTTCTTGCCATGATAATTCTCAGTTTGTTGCGGTCAGTTTATTTGTGATGATTACGTAGAATTCATCAGAGTACTGACTGTTGTAATTCAGCTTACGGCTAACGACTTGTCGACAAAAGTCCATCAAACGCCTGCGTTTAGCGTGATTTTAACCCAAGAATCATCATTCTTCACTCTATAACCGAAAACAACCCCCTTAAAGATCTTTAAAAACCGCATAGTGACTTGCTGCGGATGCCATTTCCCTTTAAATTAATCCTTATAGATTAAGCGCGTATTAAGTAGGAGCCACTTATGGCCAAACCGATAAGTAAAGCGAGTCAGTCACAGGGAATGCTGATGTTCAAGTTATCCCTCACTCAAAGTTTTGCGATAGGCACGCTTAAGGTCAGAGAAATCGTTCCTTTCCAGCCAATGACCCAAATCCCTTACTCTCATCACCATGTGATTGGTACCGTCACGATTCGCGATCTTACGGTTCCAGTTATTGATATGTCCGCAGCTATTGGGTTTCGGCCGATCACACCGACTGAATACCAAGACTGTGTGCTCATCGTGACAGATTGCTTAAGAACCGTTGTAGCATTCTTGGTTCGTTCGATTGATAAAATCATTGAATGTGACTGGAAGAGTATTGAGTCGCCACCCGCAAGTGTAGGAACCAATGTGTTTGTTACCGGCATTACACGTTTTGAAGATCGTATCGTGCAGATGCTCGACGTAGAGTTATTACTTTCTAAGATTTACCCTGCTTATGAAAACGCACATATTCCGATGCTGACTGATGTCGAAAGAGAACGCCTAAAAGCGCTGAATATTCTACTGGTTGATGACTCTTTGATTGCACGAAAGCAGCTGTCTGATGCCTTAGACAGCATCAACATCCCTTATAGCATTTGTAACAACGGTTTAGATGCTATTGACCTGATGCGCCGTGAAGCAAGCAAAGGCACTGCAATTGATCTTCTCGTGAGTGATATCGAGATGCCCGGGCTCGATGGCTATGAACTTGCATTTGAAGTACAAAACGACAGCGCACTCAGTCATGCCTACTGTATTTTACATACTTCACTATCCAGTGAGATATGTGTTGACCGAGCCAATCAGGTGGGAGCACATGAAGCGCTAGAGAAATTCAATGCAGGCGAATTAATCGAAGCCATGTTGCGCGGAGCGAAAGTCCTAAACGACGCGGCTATGACTACTTAGACACAAAAAAGCCCTCACATTAGAGGGCTCCTAAAGTAATCCGTTAAACGAGCTTACTCGTTAGACACTTTTTTGTGACCTTCTTGCAGGTGAACGAAATCCACTAAGTCGTCGCCAGATACTTGGTATGCCTGACCGAAACCTTTTACGAACAGGCCATTCTCTGCTTTAAGGTTGAATAGAGAAAAATCTTGAAGTTGGCTTAAACCATCAATAATCTCACCAAAACGTTCTTGCATCTGGCCAATAACTTGAGTCCAAAGCTCCGTTTCACGCTCTACAACACTTGCTTGTGCATCAAAGGTTAGACGCTTACGTGCATAAAGCTGCTTAGAGCTCTCTTCATCTTCGATCATCATCAAAGAGACTTGTGGGTTCGCTTTTAAGTTACGAGCATGACGAGCAACGTCAGAAATTAGAACAAAGTAACCTTCTTGGTTCTGAACGAAAGGGGCGTAACTTACGTTCGGGCGACCTTCTTCATCAACCGTTGCAAGTTGAAGGGTACGGCGCTCTTGGCGAAATTCTTTGATTTCTGGACCTAGGCGACCTTGTAGGCGTTCTTGTTTTACTTGTTGTTCCATCGATAATTCCTTTCTTCACTTTCTCTTATTTATTATTTTTACCCGAGGTTGAGCGTTCATTAGTAAACTAAGTGGACCTCGAGCATTCATATTTTCTTTAAGCTAGCTGGCAATCTTATTTAAGCTTGATGTTGACTGTACTTAAGCTCGTTCTTTTAGTGCTTTGAAGCGTTCAACTTGGTCGACAATCAGCTCTCGCTTTTCATTGCGACCTAGGTAAATCTTAAAAATGTTCTCGCCTGTTTCACTGAAGAAACCGAAGTAATGACTTTCACGCCCCATGAACGCCTTGCTCACCAAACCAATATGTTTGATGTTATCCAGTTTTAAGTGGCCATGCAGCTCGCCTTCTTTACCCATCAGATTGTAGTAACCACGCGCTACTTTGCCTTTAGGAAACGGCGCCTTTACTTCAAAGATTGAGTCAAATGAATGCATAATTGTGGTCACTGGGCCCCAACCAACCAAACCTTCTAGAATATCTTGAGCACGGCTGCCATCTAGCATCACCGCCATGTCTCCAGGAAAAGCAGCCACTACTTCAACTTCTGAAACTCCTAGCTTCTCAGCAATCGCAGTAGGAAGTAGTTTTGGTTCTTCTTCTAGAATGCCTGCGACACGTTGTTCTAAAGTTTCTGTCATTGCGAATGTTGTATCTGTCATTGAATAAGTTTCCGTATAAACGAGTGATTGACGTAAGTTATAAACTAAAAATTCGAGATTAAGCGTGCTTCAAACTTGCATGCGGGTGAGCACCCAAGCCAGAGGCAGTTGGTGCTGGGTGCAAGGTCTGATATTCCGTGTTAAGCACTTGAATCACACTCTGTGCAAGACTTACCGCCCAGAAACTGCCAGCTATAGTCAGGCTCAGGTAATCTTCCGAAAGATCAACTAGGCCATTCTTTTCCCAATGTGAAAACAGAGGCTTCAGGTAGTCAAACGTGTCTTGCCCCATAAAACTCGGCAACGTACTTCTTCTTACAACACCAGAATCAAAACCGGCTTTCAATGAAGAGAAGATTGGCTCTAGTGAGCTTTGCTTGGTCATCATGGCTATTGGCAATTGACCTTGCTTTATAGACTCCATGTAGCTGTCTAAAGTTCGATGTTGCATCACACCATGACCACCGATGTTGCCACCAGCGCCACAACCAATGGGTAGAACTTCGGCATAAGTTTTCGCTAAGCTGTTGTAAATGCTGCGTTCGCGGTTATCACGAGTCCAGTGATTCACGCTCAGTTGCTTAACCTTGTGCTTTGCCATGAACTCAACGCCCGCCAAGTACATACTCGCCTTATCTGGCGTATTAGCCGGTGGTGGGATTTTTCCTTTCTCAACAAGATTAAGCATAGGCGCGTTGCCCGAAACAATCAGTTGGTAGAGGTCGATACCGTGTGCGCCAGTCGACATGTAGTCTTCTAAATCTTGTTGAAATACTTCCATAGACTGGTGTGGCAACCCGTATAGCAAATCAAGAACGATAGGCGCTTGTTCAGTGCGACTCAGTGAACTGATACGTTCCAACACAACTTCTCGGTCATCCAAGCGCTTAGCACTACGTCGAACTTGAGTATTGAAACTTTGAATACCGAATGAGAAACGATTGAAGCCACCTTCCAGCGAACGATCAAACGTCTCGTCGCCAAATCGATTAATACGCCCTTCTAAGGTCATTTCCACATCGTTCGCTAATGGGAAGTATTGACGAATAGCCTTACCTAACAGCTCAACTTGTAGAGGAGATAAATCGGTGGGTGTTCCACCACCAATATAGACGGCGTGAAATAGTCCAGACTGAGCCCAAGAGGTTTTAGCTTTTTGCTTTAGCTCAACCATCAGTGCATCAAAATACTCATCCACTAATTTACGGCTTGCGGCATTTTGGAAGAAATTGCAGAACGTACAACGCACGCGACAAAAAGGAATATGGATATACAAACAACGTTTATCCTGTTTCTTTCCTTCACTCAGCATCAATTCATCAAAGATTTCCAATTTCTTGCTCGGGTCGACCGGGATTGAGCTTCCCCCAGCATGTGCAGATTGCTTTTTGGCAAATGCAAAACGAAGTGGGTCTGGGCTAGAAACGCCCAGAATTAATTCGTCAAACTTATATATATCAACGCTCATATAATCTCTCTAAACACTTATATAGCAAAGCCTGGAAGACTGTTTGCTAAAACTGAGAGAATCATAAATAGACGCAAATGATAATGCAATTGATAATTGATCTTATTTAGATTCTAAGCAATAATCCGATACATATTTTAGATTTGGTGAAGGATTGAATGTGAACGTACCTAGATATGTTATTGCAGGCGGTGCATCGTTAGTGATTCATGCGGCGATGTTATTTGTCGCTCAAGAATCCAAAGTCTTTGCAATGCCAGCAGGTAGCCAATCGAACACGGTATCGATCAACTTCACTCCAAAGAGCGTTCCCTCACAAGCTCAGAAAAAAACCGTTACAGAGCCAGTTGAGCCTGAGCCAATCAAGGAAACGCTCTCACACCCAGAACCTAAACCTGTCGAACCGAAAGCAGTAGAGCCAAAGCAAGCTAAACCTGCACCAAAGAAAAAAGCGATCACCAATAAACCTCAGCCCAAGAAAGTAGAGAAAAAGGTTGTGGAGAAGACAGCCGAGAAAAAGCCGATTCAAAAAAAACCGGTGACTCAACCAGAAAAGCTGGCCGACAAAAAAGTCGATAAAAATATGGACGAGTCCGCCAACCAACCTCGACAAGTTAATCAAGGCGTATCTAACCAAGAGCCGGTGTTAATCACTAGGCCCTCTTTTTCAGCTCGTCCAACGCCACCAAGCTACCCACGCCAAGCAAGGCGCCGAGGCGTTGAAGGTGTCGCAACTTATGAGGTCTGGTTAGACGCTGAAGGAAAACAAATTAAACAGGCATTAGTCAACTCATCAGGCGCACTAATGCTCGACAACGCTGCCTTGAAAGCCATTAAGAAATGGAAGTTCTCACCTCATACTGTAAATGGTCGAGCAATTGCTCACCGTGTGCAAATACCTGTTCGTTTTAAGTTGGATTAACCATGCAACAAATCAGTTACTTACAAGATCAACTTGGCCTAATGACATGGCCTCTTCTTATCTGTTCAGCATTAACAGCAATGATCATCGCAGAGCGTATCTTCCAAGTCATGCTAAGCATTGGGGTTGGCAAACGCGCTATTCGTCATGAGCTCAATCAGATTTCACCAACCAATAGCAAAGAAATCGAAGCATTAGCACAATCTATTTCTGGTAAACGACCTCTGCTGTACAAGGGCGTGTCGATGCTGCTTGCTCACCACTCTTTCTCAAAAGGTTTACGTGAAGATGCAGCAGGGATTTGGCTACAAGAGAAACGCCACCAGCTTCATGCAGGTTTAAGATTGCTTGGCTTGATCGGCGTCATCAGCCCGCTAATTGGCCTGCTTGGCACAGTACTTGGGCTTATTGAGATGTTTAAAGGCGTTGCCGCTACAACAGGCAGCATCACGCCTAATGATTTGGCAGACGGTCTTGGATTAGCAATGAGAACCACTGCTGCGGGTTTGATGATTGCGCTTCCTGCGATTTCAGGAGCTCAACTACTCGGGTTATGGGCCGATCGAGTGCTAGCTCAGTTAGAACACACTCTGAATTATGTGAATGTTTGGCTAGAAGGCATGTCAATTCAAACCAGTCAGTCTGGCGACACTCAAGGGACTCCTGTCAGCAAAGCCTCTATCGGTGATGTGAGCCAAGCATGATTAAAACGCCCCACTCATCTCAAACACAGAGCTTAGTTCCGGATTTAACACCCTTACTGGACATTATATTTATCGTGATGGTTTTCCTTCTACTGACAGCATCAGTGAAGTTGGAGTCATTAGAGGTGGAGCTTCCGAGTTCTGATATTAAAAACGTTTCTGAAGTTCATAAAGATTCGATTAGCGTCAATATCTTAGATCACGAACCTTACTGGGCGATCAACGGCCAAGAGTACATCGACTGGGAAAACTTCAAGATCGCACTGTTAGAAGAAACAGGCACATCGGATAAGAAACCGATCATCATTGGCGCCGATAAAGCAGCTAACGTTGAGAACTTAGTGAAGTTGTTGTCGTTCTTACAAGAAAACGGTATTCCAGCAACCCAATTACTCACGGAGGAAGGCTAGAACGACTCTTAAATTTTCATGAGACCTAGCACCTTTTATGAGATTGGACTCTTTATTGATAAGACCAAATAACCAAAGCCAGCTCTCTATCGATTCAAACTCAACATGCGGACAGGCTGATCACAAAGCATCTTCGCGATTACTCTCCATCAAAAGAAAGTACAAATAAATTATTATGAAAGACTTAAAAGTGCTCAATAAATTAAAGAACAACAAACATTTACTCGCAATCGCCGCGATGGGGTTGGTACTTGCAGCACCTATCGCCAATGCTGACGACACAAAACAACCTAGAATCATCAGTGCTGGCAGCGCAGTTACCGAATTAGTTCTTGCTTTGGGTGCTGAAGAGCAGTTGATTGCAATTGATGTGACCAGTCACTTACCTCAATCAAAAACGCTACCAAAGATTGGTTACCACCGAAACCTTTCTGCAGAAGGGTTGATTGCCTTATCGCCAACAACACTGATTGGCTCAGATGAGATGGGGCCAGACAACGCCATTTCTCAATTAAAATCTGTGGGTATCGATGTCGAGATCGTTAACACCGAAGCAAACGTTGAAGGGCTACTAAAGCGAATCGACCAAATAGCTAAGATAACGCATACCGAAGCTCACTCACAGCAAGTGAAAGCCGAAGTGAATCAAAAAATCGCGGCACTAAAAGCCAATCAAATACCAAGCAACGAAGCAAAGAAAGTTCTGTTCCTATTACTGCACGAAGGTCGTCCTGCAAATGTTGCTGGCAGTGAAACATCACCCAACGCGATCATTGAACTGGCTGGCGGTGTTAACCCTGCGGCTAAAAGCCTGACCTCTTACAAACCACTGTCGATGGAATCACTCGTTGAAATGCAGCCTGATGTCATCTTAGTGAGCGGCCGTAGCTACCAGAAAATAGGCGGTGCTGACGCCATTCTTAAATCGTTACCTATGCTAGCGGCAACGCCAGCAGGCATGAACAAGCAAATCATTACCGTAAAGGGCAGCGCTCTAGTTGGAGGGCTTGGTCTTGAAAGCCTTTCTGAAGCGAAGCGATTAAACGCACTTATCTATCCGCTATAACTTATTTACCCGTTATAACTTATCTTCCCGCTATAACTCACTACCCTATTTTTACTGTTACTTGCTCAATCCTCATTACCGCGTCGCTTTCGCAAAGTCGATTACGAGGATTGAAGCTAGTGATAGACATTGAGGCTCTTTATGTTGTTACGATCCGTCCCACTAAAAACATCGATGTTAGGCTTCGGCGCTATCCTAGTCTTAACCGCGCTGTACTCGGTCACCGTTGGGCCTATGGACATAAGCTTAGCTGACAGCGCAGCCAGCCTATTCCGACCCAGCAATGACTTAGCTCCCCACATCAATTTGGTGATTCAAGAGATCCGTTTACCGAGAACCATCTTATGTATGCTAATAGGCGCGATTCTCGCATTATGTGGTGCCGTCATGCAGGGGCTATTTAGAAACCCGCTTGCTGAACCTGGGATCATCGGCGTCTCTGCCGGAGCTGCATTAGGCGCGGCGTTGGCTATTGTTCTTTTCTCTGAACTTTCACTGCAATACCCTGCTTTTATGAACTTTGCGGCCGTGCCAGTATTTGCCTTTTTAGGTGGCGCTTTAACCACCCTGCTAGTTTATAAGCTAGGTACGGGAAAATTCGGTACCTCGGTGACCATCATGTTATTAGCGGGTGTTGCGATCAGTGCATTGTCAGGCGCAGGTATTGGCTTCTTGAATTTCATTGCTGATGACCAAATGCTACGTGATCTTTCGTTGTGGTCGATGGGTTCATTGGCGGGTGCTAAGTGGTCCGGAATTTTACTTGCTGCTGTCACACTCGTTGGATTGTTTGTTGTTTTCTACCGCCAAGCAATGTCACTGAATGCTCTATTACTGGGCGAGTCAGAAGCGCAACACCTTGGCATTCCAGTACAGAAACTCAAGCGAAAGCTCATTCTACTGACTGCCGCAGGCGTTGGTATCACGGTTAGCTTGTCTGGCATGATTGGCTTCATCGGACTGGTTATTCCTCATTTAGGCCGCATGTTAGCGGGCCCAGATCATCGAGTCCTACTCCCATTGTCTGCGGTATTAGGCGCGTTATTACTAACAGCTGCAGACATGTTCTCTCGCGTGGCACTGGCACCAGCTGAGTTGCCAGTTGGTATTGTCACTGCGATCATCGGCGCTCCATTTTTCTTGTATCTACTATTTCAACAGAAAGGGAGAATCCTTTAATGTTTCCTACAGCGTTAAAAGCAACCGACATCGAAGTGAAGTTTGGCAGCAAAGTGATTTTAGACCGCGTTTCTATTGAGATTGAAGCAGGAAAGGTAACAACACTACTTGGACCAAACGGCGCAGGAAAAAGCACGCTGCTCAAAGCTTTATGTCAGGAGATATCGAGCACGGGTGATATTCAGTATTTTGGACACACCAAAGATAAGTGGCCTTCGCAGAAGTTGGCGAAACATTTAGCGATGCTTCCTCAACACAGTACCTTGACCTTCCCCTTTCTGGCACATGAAGTTGTTGAGCTTGGTGGTATCCCGTTGCAAGAGTCCAACAAGAAGCTCACTAGCATAGCTAGCCAGAAAATGGATGTTGCCGATGTGTCTCACCTAAGTAAAAGACTCTACCCTTCTCTATCTGGCGGTGAAAAACAGCGTGTTCACTTGGCTCGAGTACTAACCCAACTTCACTATTCTGGTGACCAATGTATCTTGATGCTTGATGAACCCACATCAGCACTGGATCTTGCCCATCAGCACAACACGTTAAAGATCGCGAGAGAGTTAGCCGACAACCACAACGCAGCGGTTATCGTAGTTTTACATGACTTAAACCTAGCCGCTCAATACTCAGATCGATTGATAGTTTTGAAAGAGGGAAACTTAGTTTGCGATGGCAGCCCTTGGGAAGCACTTAAGCCTTCGATGATTGAAGATGTGTACGGCTACACAAGTATTGTCGAAAAGCACCCAACCATGAACTTCCCCCAGGTTCATCCCGCACAATAAGTTCGACTAAGAACAGGTTCGTTTTGAGTATTCGCTTTCTCTAACAACCACACCATTCACCGCCTCGATTTCTTCGAGGCTTTTTATTGTCTCACAGTCCCTCTCTCGCCTTAAAATCAATTTTGTTAGTTACCATGGCAATACCCCTTAAAACGGCTCACCTTGAACGTTTGAGGCTCTAGAAATAAACACCATCAGTTAATGTTAGTAAGCTTTTAGTTACTCAGTAAAATGCAGGCGAAACCCTAATCATCTAAAAAGAAAAGAAATAACCTTACTCAGCACAAAGACAAGATAACGACAACGGTGTGAGAGCTAGAGAAAAAAGGAAGAAAAGTGAAACTACAGGTACAAAAAAAGCCCCCTCAGGAGCTTCTTTTATTGCGTGTTGATTATTGGCTCATATGAATCAATGATTTACCAATCAACCACTCTAATTCTTTACCACTAGCATCACCAAACTGGGTTTCAGTTAGCTTGTACAAGCGGTCGATACCGTTTGCCGCGAACTCATGTGCATTCTCAGCAGTAACGATATGATGGAAAAGTAAACGTAAGATCGCTAGGAACTCAGCATCTTCAAGTGCAGCAACCCAGCTAGCCGAAAATGCATCAAGGCCATTTTCAAAGTCAATGTGTTCCATGAACATCTTGAAAATACGACCGTCTAGAGCAGCAGTAAAATCCGTTTTCTTTGGAAAGTGATGACTTATACCTGTACGAGAAACGCCTGTTTGTTGACTCAACGTCGTGTATGACATTTTGTCGTAACCCAATCTCAATAGTTGGTCTACAACGGCATCCATGATCTTCTGGATCGTGATTTCTGTATCTTCTTTACTACGCTTTGGCATATTCAGGTTCTTCTCTTTGTAAATCCATCTAACTCAACCGAGTGAAGTCAGAATGAAAATCGTTATCAGCATTATGTGAGCAAGGTATTTTTTCGCAAGTATTTCCATTAAATACCCACAAATACTTTGTACGAACAATTTTACAGTGTTGCCTCTTTGGGCACTTTGTTTAATTATTCTTCGAAAATCACCTTACAATCCTAAGTCGATAAGTTTAAATAACTACTTAGAATATGAAATACCCAACGAAAAATTCATTGTATAAATAACTGTCAAGCGATAGATACTCTTATAAAATCAATCCTGGCGCAACTAAGTGAATGATATTCTGACAAATAAATAACGTACCTCTTCAGGAAAATGTGATATTAATCACATACATATTTATCGTCGCGAATATACATATTCATTAAACATCCTATCAAACAGCATAGCATACTAGTAAAAATTTAGTTCAAAGATTTTGATTTTTGTAGATACAGTTCAAATTGCTCGCTAGAATAACCGCAGACTTTGTAAGAGGATTATTTATGAGCCAAGATATTGGTAACAATGATGTATGTGAGGCTTGCGGCTGCGCAGGTGAAATCGGGTTTATCATTAAAGAAGGCGACGATGTTGCCGAAGTAACGGTTTACGGTAACTCTAAAGCACTCATTGAAACTGAGTTTGCTAAGTACGTTGAGCTTGCTAAACAAGTGTCTAGCAACGTTGAGTTTGAAGCATCAGAACTGACAGAAGAAAGTACAGAATTAAATGCTCGCTTTAAGTTTGAAGTCAGTGCTGAGAAGATTATATTCGAACTTAAGACTCGCTCTCTAGCACGTTAATATAAGCACCAACACTCATACCAATGAAAGACGAGTTTATTTCTCGTCTTTTTTTATAATCTCAATCCACCCTAGAGCACCATTGGTCTCAAAATCGTTTTCGGCAGCACATCGAATCAACACCCCTGAAACTTCAACGACCGCACCTAGGCTATAGGCCTTATCATCATAATAACAAACTCGTTGCTGTGAACCATTCTGAGTGACGACGACTGCAGCCTTAGCGGGCGTTGATATTATTTTATTAGCATTCGCTGATGCTGAACAAAATACAGAAGTTACAATCACAAAGCCTTTTAGAATTTGACGCTTTATTTCAATCACAGATTCGCCTTTCATTGTGTTCTATTCTTTTTTACCGACCAACAAATGAGTAAAACACTATGCGAGAATAATTTTTTCATTATAGTGTTAACGTCTATCGTAATAAGAAGCTTGTTATGCTCCGAATAATCGTACTTATTATTGGTTCTTTAACCATAACAAATGTGACTGCAGAACCACTCGATCAGTATCAAATATTGAACCATCTGGATAATTACGGAAACTTATATTTACGAAATAAGCCCTATACATCACTACCGACAGGATTGGTCGTCGATGGCAATTTAAATATAGAAAACACCGCAATCACTCGCCTTCCCAAAGGGTTGGAAGTTAACGGAAGCCTTAAAGGCGGTAACAGCCTACTAGCCCGAGTTCCATCGGGCGTAAAAATAAAAGGCTACGCCGACTTGATAGGAAGTAAGATTACCCGTTGGCCAAGAGGTGTGAGAGTGGGTGGATTCATCAACCTCACAGATACCCCCCTAATACGGCTTCCCAACGGCTTTAGAGTGAAAGGAGACCTAAGCGTGATCCGTACTCCTTTAACCGAGCTGCCAAACGGGATAGTGGTTGATGGCGATTTATATATTGGCGGATCTGCAATTACAGAATTTCCCGATACCATGACGGTCAAAGGCAATATCTACCTAGGTGGTAACACGATTACCACGTGGCCGACCCAACTAGATCTTGGTGGTGCTGTTGCTCGCTAACCTGCTGTTCGATTGATTGATTGATTGATTGATTGATTGATTGATTGATTGACGGTAATAGCAGTACTTAGAAAAAGACACCTATATCGCTATAAAAAAAGGAGCCTTAGGCTCCTTTTTCAATTCAATCAACGAACTTGTTTGCTAACGCTCGTTAACCAATATTCTTCACTGGATTCGCATAGCTATCGATCAAGTACTGACGAGCACCGTGTGGCAAACTCGATAGTTTATCTTCAAACTCTTGCTTCACCGCAGCTGTAATCGACTCGTCTTCTTTTTCTGCAGCCAGTAAGTTCACAGGAAATAGTTTGTAGTTATCATGAATCTGGCGGTCAATCTCTTGAGCAAGTGCTTCAGGCGTATCGAAATCTTGGTCAATAACCTGACCAAAACCAACATGAACACGCCCTTTATTACCGATGATGCCTTGAATGATACTTTCGATATCTTCAAACTCACCCTTTTCGTAACTGCCGTTTACGTCTTTTTCAAAAAGCTCTATTGCTTTCGCGGTGTCACATGGATCGTTTTCGTATGAAATAGCCACAGGAACGATCTTCAATGATTTCACGTACTCAGGAAATACGATTTTTTGCTTACGCCCTTCAACATGGAACATCTTCAGAATTGCTGGTTCTGTGAAGTCATTGCCGTCTTTTGCACGACCTTCTTTCTGAGCGATCCAAATAGAGTTACCTGTTTCTAGAGAGTGCTTAATGTACGAAGACAACTGCCCTAGCGCTTTCATCATTTCACGTGGCCCTTTTAGAGAACGCTTTACGATGAAGCTTTTGTTCAGACGCATCAATTCAGTCGCACATGGCTTCTTTAGTAGGTTATCACCAATGGCAATACGGCAAGTTTGATGATTTTTCAGATGCAAAGCGTAATTAACTAACGCTGGATCCATAGCAATGTCACGATGGTTTGATACAAACAGGTACGCTTGGTTCGCATCCAGTGACTCTAAACCCGTGTATGTCACCCCTTTAGTGGTTTTAGCGAGCGTATCGCGTAAATACTTTTTCACTTCAATCTGAATGGATTCAACGCTAGTCAGCTTGCTCCATTTCATTTTTAAGTACACACGCAAAATCGGGCTCATTAATGCTTTGAACCAAGACGCATGGTTTGAAAAACGGTAGTGCAAGATTGCACTGATAAATTCTTCATCATTAATAAGACGGTTTAGTGCCGCAGGAATTTCATCATCGCCGTAAGGACGAATATCAACATATGGATCGGTTGGAGAGGTCATTTTTTCATTCATATAATAAAAAGCTGGCTCATTCTACGCGTTGTTTTGACTTATCGCAGCTACAGAGCCCATACTTTTGACAAGGTCAGACCAGAAACATCGAAAATGCCCTGTTATTATTGGCATTCTTTAAGATTAACGGTAATCTTGACGCCCCAAGACTAAGGTACTATCTATGAACTTCGCTATTGAATATACATCGGCTTACTTTTCACACCTGGTGATTACACCACGCAAAAAAGTACTTAAGCATAGCCTTGTATCGGTTCAAAGTGGTTTGGTTTTGATTAAGCTGGGCAAACAAGAGTATGCCGTCGAGCCAGGTCAGAGCGTCTGGGTTCCATATGACTGCCTAACATCACTGACCTACTTTCCAAACACACAGATTAATCGTGTCGACTTTTCTGTGCGCTTGACGGATTCATTCCCAAGACAAGCGGGATACGTCACGCAAACGAACCTCTCTTCTGCGTTACTAGAAAAGCTAGAACTTACTAAGTCTCGTAGTGTAAAAACGAATAATACTGAGCAAGCGTTTAAAGATATGCTTTCTGTATTGAAGCAAGAAGTGTTGTCGTTTAAACCACTGCTTTGTGAAAGTGCTCTGTCTCAGCGATTCAATCAATGGAATGTTGATGACTCGAACTTACCGCAAGAGCACACATTGGTGATGGTAATGCGCGAGGCGAAGAAACGCATGCAATCAGGTCAGAAACGTACTCTTGTGATTGATGACCTGTTCTCAGGTAAAGAAGAAGAGTTCGAGCAACTGTGCATGCTCGTGTTTGGTGAAGATTTATAACCTGGCGATAGCTGATATTGAAAGCAACAGACTAGATACTAAAAAGCCGCAAAAACTGAGTTTTTGCGGCTTTTTTAATTCTTAGCACTTAGACAGAAAAGAATGAACTACCTGTCTAGAATGGCAGCTCAACCTGCATCATTAAGTCTGCATCACTAGAGTCATGCCAACGGTAATCAAAACGCATACGCGGCTGCCCTTCAACTTTATCACCAAAACCTATGCTCAGTTGAAGACCATGGTTCATCAACCACTCTTCTGTCGACATATTATACTGTTCATCTTCCAGCTCTTCTGGAAACCACATACCGAGACCAACATAGTTAGACTCAAGGCTCTGAGTTAACAAAGGCGCATCTTTGCTTTGAATAACCCAATCAGACCAATAGTCTGGCTTTGACTCAGATTCAGGTTCACTTAACCCACTGAGCTCAATCATACGTTGACCGAAAGATTCAAGGCTAGTAGAGAAATCCAAGCAGCTATTTTCGTCATCAGAAGTCAGCATTACCGAATCTAGGCTAAAAAAATCACACTCAGCATATGCAGGTAAACTGCATGCTGCAATGATCATCGTCGCTGGTATCGCGCGCTTTAGCATAGTCATCAGACCTCTTGAGTGAGTGAATCTACATTATTGTATACAGTCCATTATCTTGCAATATCTTTGTAACTGACTTTGTACTCAGTTTTGCAACATCGCTTCCACTTATCAGCGCATTGCGGATATCAGTACTACGAATTTTCACCTTTTCAGGGCAAGCCATTACAGACCACTGCTCAGTAATCTCATCTGATTTATAAAAAGATGAGAACTTAAAGAAGTTGTCAGGACCTATAACGAACGTGAGTTCCGCATCACGATGTAACTTCTGAAGTGCGCTAAGCACCGCATAAGTCGTTACGCTTTCACCTGGAGTAAATAGGCTCTTTTCGACCAAAGAAAGCTCCACTTGCTCCAATGAAAGATCGCTAATAAATGCGTTAACTAACTGACATCTCGTATCAAAGTCTAGCATCTCTTTTCCCCAAGCATGGGCAATACTTGGAACGAGCAGGATTTTGTCAAAGTGAGCCAATGAATCAATCACACTTTTATGCCCTAAACTCGGTGGATTAAACGCACTACCGAAAATGGCTATTTTTTCCATTACTTATTACTGCCTTCTCTTTCTAAGCTTGTGCAAAGAGGTTTTTAAATCGGATGATTTAGGTATGATAACACTAGATTTTTAATTTGCTTGCAGGAAAGGAATACGAATGGAACAGTTAATTCGTGACGAAATGCGCGTACTAGCTTCAATTGACCCTCACTTCGAAGTGACTCGTCGTGTGGAGTTTATCAAAACGAAACTTCAACAGTCAGGATGCAAATCACTGATCCTTGGTATCAGTGGTGGTGTCGACTCAACAACCTGTGGCCGCTTGGCACAGGTGGCCGTTGATAGCCTAAATGAAAGCGCTGGTAGCGACGAGTACCAATTCATCGCGGTTCGTCTACCTTACGGTGAACAAAAAGATGAAGACGAAGCACAGCTTGCTCTCTCTTTCATTCAGCCTTCTCAATCTGTTTCTGTCAACATTAAAGCGGGTGTTGATGGGCTTCACGCTGCATCTCACGTTGCTCTTGAAGGCACAGGTCTACTACCAACAGATTCAGCAAAAATCGACTTTGTGAAAGGCAACGTGAAAGCTCGTGCTCGCATGATCGCACAATACGAAATTGCTGGTTACGTTGGCGGTCTGGTGATTGGTACTGACCACTCAGCGGAAAACATCACTGGTTTCTACACTAAGCACGGTGACGGCGCATGTGATTTAGCACCACTATTTGGTTTGAACAAACGCCAAGTTCGTGAGCTTGCAGCAACGTTGGGCGCTCCAGAGCAACTTGTTAAGAAAGTACCCACTGCTGATCTAGAAGAGCTTGATCCACAGAAAGCCGATGAAGCAGCATTGAACCTTTCTTACGATCAAATCGATGATTTCCTTGAAGGTAAAACAGTACCTCAAGACGTATCCGATCGCTTAGTTGGCATCTACAAAGCAACACAGCACAAGCGTCAACCAATCCCAACGATCTACGATTAATCTTTGAATTAGCTCAGAATCAAAAAGGCCGGAAGCTCATTTACGAACTTCCGGCCTTTTCTATTTAGTGTTCTTTAATGCGTTTTTCGTAATGATCTAACGAGTCGTTAATCTACGACTTCGATATCGGTTTGAGGCACGCTACAACACGCCAAGATCTGCCCCATATTACGTTCATGATCTTGCAATGCAGGGACATCCGGTTGATGAACTTGTCCGGACTCAAGCGTCACTTTACAAGCACCGCAGAAACCCGCACGACAACTTGAAGCAATAGACACCCCCGCCGACTCCGCTTGCTCTAGCAAGGTTGATTGATTATTACCTTCGAACAGGTAGCCGTTCACACTTAACTGCAGTTGCTTCACAGCTTCCTCGGTCGATTGAGCCACACCAAACGCTTCCTGATGGTAATGCTGAGGGTTGAGCCCCATTTGAATCAGCAATTTCTTTGCATTATCCATAAAGCCGTCAGGGCCACACACGAACGCTTGGCGCTTGTGTAGATCTTCAATTTTAGCGACATGCGACACGCTTAGACGCCCAGATAAACCATCCCACTCTTTGGTTGGTTGGCTTAATGAATAAATCACACGAAGACCCGCGTGCTCACTGGCGATCTTATCAATCTCAGCTTGATAAGGAATGTCTTCTTCGCTGCTGCATTGATGGTAGAAAACCACATCATCAATTTGACCATGGTCGGCTAGGTAGCGAAGCATCGACAGCATTGGCGTAATGCCGCTGCCAGCAGATAAAAGCAGTAACGGGTGAGTTGGATTCGCTTCTAAGTAGAACGCACCATCTGGATTTTGAGCAACCAAAGTATCACCCACTTGAAAGTGATCATTTAACCAGTTAGAGATTTGACCATCGTCCACTCGCTTCACTGAAATCGCTAAACGACCCGCTCGTGAAGGACTAGAAGATAACGTGTAACGACGAGAAACCTTCTCGCCATCAATCACCATCTCAATCGGAAGATGTTGCCCTGGCTGATAACTTGGCAATGAATGGTTCTCTTTGGCAGGCTCTAACCAAAAGGTCGTAAAGTCACGAGCGATCTCTTCACGCTCAACACACGTTAAATGTAACGACTCAACCCAAGTGTCTTCGTAGTGTTCTTTCTCTTTGGTTTCGAGTACTTCAACCACATCACCCGCTTTAACCAAACCTTCATTTTTAGCCACAAGATTCTGACCAAAGAAAACGCCACCACGCTCGTTAGCTCTGAATGTAGAGAAGGTATTAAGAGGCTCTTTTGTTGATCTAAATTCGCCACGCTCAACATCAACTGTCGTTAGGATACAACGCTCGCAAGGCTTCACCGCTTCGAACTCAACCTCACCGATACGGATACGCTTCCAACCATCTTCAGCAAAAGCTTCTGTATTCGAAACAACAAAGTTGGTCCGGAACTGATCCATAGAGTGAACTTCAGGGCTGCGGCGATTAAGCTCATCTAGAGAGGCTTGGCTGATCACTAACATTGGATAGCCGTCAGCGAAACTGACATTATGGCCAAGCTTTTCACGCACTCGATTCGATTGCTCACCAGAAAACAGCAACTCAACACGAACTCCGAGCACATCACTGAACCAATCATCGGCTTCATCATTGGTGGTGTAAGCCGTAAAATTGTCTTTCCAAACCGTTGCTGGTGCTTCTTGCATCTTGAAATTTGCATACTTTAGACGCAGCGGCTCTTTACCTTCATAAGTAAAGATCAAACCGTCTGGTTGCAGGCTTGAAGATACCTTGACCATTTTCGGATACTTACGCGCTGTCACCATTGAGCCATCAGCCAGTGCCAACATAAAACGTCTGTCGAAAGTAAGACCCTGTTTTTCGACCCAAGCAGAAGAGAGTGCGATCCCGCCCACTGATTTAACCGGAAACACATTGATTTGAGATAAAGAGGGAGCTTGATCTAAAGGTGACTGCGACATAACGATTCCAATGTTTTGTTGTTTGTCCCAATGCTAACAAATGGTTATAAATAGATAAACTGGCAGGCATTAAACACTTGATACTAAGCTAATATCTTGAGATGTTTAAATCACTGCCTTGTATACATTAAGACAGCAATGCATTAACACTCTCTATACGTTCTATAATATGAACACGGTTATCGCATTGAACTTTCATTGAATAAAAAGGATTTATCATGAACAAACTCGTCATTATCATTTTATGTGTATTGCTTCCGCCCGTTGGTGTGTTCTTCGCTCGCGGTGCAGGTAAAGATTTACTGATTAACATCGTCCTGACCTTCTTCTTCTGGGTTCCAGGAATGATCCATGGTCTGTGGGTAGCCACCCGCTAACCCTTATTAACAAATAGATACCGAATAAAATATCCATAAAAACAAGCTCCTAACCCTGAAGAGTTAAAAATAGGATGAAATGAAAGTGCTTTTCCACTATCATCCTGTCGCCTAAACGTAAGCGATTGCTTTCACAGATTTCGCTGAGTTTAGGCTCCAACTACATAACACTTCAAATGGTGGGAGCCTTCAATGACACAACTTACGATTACTCGTCCTGACGACTGGCACGTTCATCTACGCGATGGCGAAGTATTAAAAGATACAGTCCGCGATATCAGCCGCTACAATGGTCGAGCGTTAATCATGCCAAACACCATCCCACCGGTAACCGATACCGAAATGGCTCTTGCTTACCGTGAACGCATCATGGCAGAGCAGCCAAGTGAACAGTTCCAGCCTCTAATGGCACTTTACCTAACAGACAACACAACACCTGATGAAATTCGCAAAGCGAAAGAATCTGGCGCTGTTGTAGCGGCGAAGCTATACCCTGCTGGCGCAACGACAAACTCGGATTCAGGTGTAACTTCAGCTCAAAAGATCTACCACGTACTAGAAGCGATGCAAGAAGTGGGTATGTTGCTGCTGGTACACGGTGAAGTAACGGCTCACGATGTTGATATCTTTGACCGTGAAAAAGAGTTCCTAGACACGGTTCTAGCACCGATTGTTAACGACTTCCCTAACCTGAAGATCGTTCTAGAGCACATCACGACTGCTGATGCAGCGACTTTCGTTAAGAACGCTAACGAGAACGTAGCGGCAACCATCACAGCTCACCACTTGCTTTACAACCGTAACCACATGCTGGTTGGCGGCATTAAGCCACATTTCTACTGCCTACCTATCCTTAAGCGCAACACACACCAGTTAGCACTTATCGAAGCGGCAACAAGCGGTAGCAAGAAGTTCTTCTTGGGTACCGATTCTGCGCCACACGCGAAAGGCGCTAAAGAGTCAGCATGTGGTTGTGCAGGTTCTTACACAGCACACGCTGCGGTTGAACTGTACGCTGAAGTATTCGATTTAGAAGGCAAGATTGAGAACTTGGAAGCGTTTGCAAGCCACAATGGTCCGGATTTCTACGGCATGCCACGTAATGCAGACACAATCACGCTCGTTAAAGAAGAGTGGAATGTTGCTGAAACCATGCCTTTCGGTTCAGACATCGTTGTGCCAATCCGTGGCGGTGAAACGATTGCTTGGGCTGTAAAATAGTAGTCCGATGTTGTAAAGCTTAAGCGCTCATTACAACTTATAAAACACTAAGCCCTTCACATAAGTGAAGGGCTTTTTTATTATCTCTTAATACCCTTGATTCTAGGCAATTAGCGCCTAACCTTACCTTATAACCACCCAAAAAGTACGGTTAAAAATCAGCGGTAAAATATGACTCTAGACTTAGATATTCGAACTTTGTGTTTAATTATGGTGTTTTTGTCTGGTACGTACTGTATCGGTCTAGTAATCAAACAACAAAGCCAAGCTCGTATTCTAGGAATGCGCAGTTTTTTCTGTGCCATATTTTTATTAATGGTAGGGTTTTCATTACTGAGCTTTGGCTCCCACATTTCACCTTGGCTCTCAAAAATAACATCAAATATGGCAATAGCCGGCGGATTCGCTTCAATGGTGTTTAGCCTGACTCAATTAAGACAATCGCCCTCGCTCTATAGCGTTTGCGTTTTCTTGGGATTACCAGTCGTCATCGTTACCTTGATTTACTTCACCCTCTACGATGCATCAACCAATGCGAGAGTGATAACGATGAGTTTTTATATCACGTTATGTACTGTGGCCAGTGTATTGGTCATAAAAACAGGCACTGTCGCTGATGTCAAAGCAGCGCTTGTACTATTGATGAGTGTATTCAGTGCTCACTCTATTTTCATGCTAGTTAGGATCTGGATAACCCTTAAGGAACCTAATATTGACGACTTTTTACAAGCAAGTAGCATCCATCAACTTGCGTTCATCATGACTGCTATTTTGCTTAGCACGATCGGCTTCACTTACAACTGGCTTCTAAACGCCAGATTGATGCAATCACTTTATAGCTCATCAATGAAAGACAGCTTAACCCAGTTGTATAATCGCCGCGCTATGAATGAAATGTTAAGACGAGAATGGATGCGCAGCGTAAGGCATCATCACCCCTTATCGGTGATCATTCTCGATATCGACCACTTTAAACAGGTCAACGATCAACATGGTCACCAGACTGGCGATCAAGTATTGAAAAAAATAGGCATCATTCTCCAACACAACCTTAGAGCCGCAGATATACCGTTCCGCTATGGCGGCGAAGAGTTCTTGATTGTATTGCCTGATACCCGTATCGGTGAAGCATGTAAGGTAGCTGAGAAGTTACGAATAATTATCGAAGAGACCAAGTTTTGGCGACAGCAAAGTGCCAATCTGACAGCAAGTTTTGGGCTGTCTGAACTTTGGGCTGAAGACAAGGTTCCTAGTATGATTAAACGCGCGGATGAAGCCTTATATTACGCAAAAGAAAATGGTCGAAATACGGTCTGTGCTTTAACTGATGAGCAAGGAAAATTGACAAAGCAGGACTTACCTTCCCTTACTTCACCAGTGCAACACTAGTTTTATAGAAAGCACCGATTTCGGTATCGGACGTTAGCATTTGATATAACCTAGAAAAAGGAAAAACTCATTACAAAAAAAGCAGCACAGAAAACAAGGCTCTCCATAAACAATATTAACAATACGAATCACTTGTAACATAAGTCCACTCAATAAGAGTTGCACGATACTCTTCTGCTGATTATTCTCACTCAATCGCAACTTACCCCACAGAGATAAAAACAATGGAAAGTACTTACACTTACCCTGTCGGTAAACCGGGACAAAAGTGGCAACAAGCAGAACGTGAAGCATGGTTAGCTCAAAGAACGGTTAAGCGTGAATACCAACAAGAAGTTGTGCCAAAGATTAAAGCACTTGCAGACCGTTTTGACATCGAACAATACGGTGCGCTGAGCTACGACGAAGCTCGCTTCCCACTTTTTGTAATTAAGAGCAAAAACTGGGACGAGTCAAAACCGACCATTCTCGTTACAGGTGGCGTTCACGGTTACGAAACCAGTGGTGTGCATGGCGCTATCAAATTTGCAGCGACCCAAGCAGAGAAATACGCAGCGCACTTCAACATTGTAGTAGCACCTTGTGTAAGCCCTTGGGGTTACGAAGTGATCAACCGCTGGAACCCAAATGCTGTTGATCCAAACCGCTCTTTCTATGACGGTACGCCAGCAGAAGAATCAGCAAACCTGCGTGCTTTAGTGGCCTCTTTGCCAGAAGTATTGGTTCACGTTGACCTGCATGAGACGACAGATTCTGATGAAACTGAATTCCGCCCAGCACTTGCTGCTCGTGATGGCATTGAGTACATCGAAGGTATGATCCCAGATGGTTTCTACACGGTTGGCGATACAGAAAATCCGCAACCAGAATTCCAAGCGGCAGTAATTGCTTCAGTAGAAAAAGTAACGCACATTGCGCCTGCGGATGACGAAGGCAAGATCATTGGTTCAGACGTCACTCAACACGGTGTGATCAACTACCCAATAAAGAAGCTTGGCCTATGTGGCGGCGTGACCGACTGTAAGTACGGAACAACCACAGAGGTTTACCCAGACAGCGACAAAGTGACTGACGAAGAGTGTAATGACGCTCAAGTTGCTGCTGTAGTCGGTGCTTTGGATTACGTAATTCAACATGAATTGAACGCGTAAGCTATTAGCTAAAGCTGCTCCCTAAAACTAAAAAGAGCCACAAGTGACAATCCGCTTGTGGCTCTTTTTTTGTCTTTTCTCTTACCTTTGATTTCTTCTTGGGCATAAAAAAGCTCCCTTGCACACAGCACAAGAGAGCTTTGAAATAACGCTGAATAAGGAGTAATTAGCGAACTATATACTCCCCATACTCGATTACTTTATTTAGCGGTTTCACTAACGTTTTCTTGTCCTTTATCTACTTCAGTCAGTAGACCTTTCAACAAGCTAAAACAGCCAATCAGAAGAATGATCGTAAACGGCAGTGCAGCAATGATCGTGATCGATTGCAGAGCTTGGATAGATTGAGTACCACCAATCCACAGCATTACCATTGCGATAGCACCTGAGATAACCGCCCAAACCACTTTCTGTTTAACAGGAACTTCAAGCTTACCACCCGCTGTCATGCCATCGATAACGATAGAGCCTGAGTCTAGCGTTGTAACGAAGAACACAATGATCAGTGCGACTGCGAGAACTGACAGAATGCTACCGAACGAGTAAGCATCTAGCATGTAGAACAAGCTTAGAGATACGTCTGTAATGCCTTGGTCGAGGCCAAGTTGTCCCACATGGTTAATTACTTGCTCGATAGCCACGCCACCGAAGATCGACATCCAAGCCGACGTTACCAATGTTGGGATAATCAGTACGCAAAGTAGGAACTCACGAACCGTACGGCCCTTAGAAATGCGCGCTACGAACATACCGAAGAATGGTGCATACGCAACCCACCATGCCCAGTAGAACACAGTCCAACCATGCAGCCATGTTGTGTCTTCACGACCCGCACTTTGGCTCAAAGCTACGATGTTTTTCACATAGCCCGTTGCCGCAGTCGCCACAGAATCAAGCACTGTCGTAAAGTTCAATACAGCGATAAGACCAAGGAATACGAACGCAATAACCATGTTCAGGTTACTTAGGAACTTAACACCACCGTCCATGCCACGCATAACAGAGATGATCGCCAAGCCCATAATCAAAACGATAATAGATTGCTGAAGGTAGATGTTGTTTTCCAAGCCAAACACGTGGCTAATACCACTTGCTGCTTGCGTACCACCTAGGCCTAATGAAGTCGCAAGGCCAAACAGAGTAACCAGTACCGTTAGTACGTCGATCACATCACCTGTTTTACCCCAAACTCGTTCACCCAGTATTGGGTAAAACACAGAACGCATTGATAGCGGTAAGCCTTTGTTGTAAACAAAGTACGCTAGACAAAGCGCCGTCATGCCATAGATAGCCCATGCATGAAAACCCCAGTGGAATACGGTTGCACCTAGTGCTAGTTCACGGCCTGCTTCTGTAAAAGGTTCCGCATCTAATGGTGTGCCGAACCAGTTAGTGAAGAACGCGGTTGGCTCAGCAACACCCCAGAAAATAAGCCCGATACCCATACCGGCTGCGAATAACATCGCAATCCAAGATGACATCGAATAGTCCGCCGTCGCGTCTTCGCCACCTAGGCGAATCTTACCCAACGGTGAAAATGCTAGAACAACAGCAAACGCTAGCATGATGTTAGCTCCCCACATAAACAGGAAGTCAAACTTTGATAAAACAGCACCCTTAATAGAATCAATAGCAGCTTTAGCGTCTGCTGGCGGAAGAGCAAGAAGAGTGATGATGAAGAGAAGAGATAAGCCTACTGAAGCTATGAAGACGGTGTTGTGGACATCCATGCCCCATTTACTGACGTTATCTTGACCAACTTGATAGTCAGTAGAATCGATACTGTATTTTTTTGATTTAAAACTCATAAATTATGATGTTCACATATCCGAATCAACGAATATAAGGACGCTCTCCATATCCAATTACTACTTGATTGGCTCGCCGCACCACCTAAATAAAGGCGATAAAAATCACAATGGTTGGTGATAAATGGACTTACTGGCTCAATCCCAAGGCGCGTATTATAGCACAGGTCGAAGCATTTTGACTGAGTTTTAGCTCAATAGTCACCCAAACCACCGTTGATAGTGATAGTTAACCCAATAAAAACAGAATAAAATAAACACACAAAAACCTTAAAATACAGTGCTTTAAATTAAAATGACGCACCGTAAAATCTCATACAAACTTTCTACAGATAATATTAACAACAGCCTGATTTATTTATAGCTCTAATAAAAAAGCCCCGCTATAGGGGCGGGGAAATTACCAAAGGTAAAAGAGAAATCAGTATTCAAATGTCAGTGCTACGTCTTACTACGCTTCTTGCCATAGAGACTTCACATTTCAAAGGCAGTACATTAAATCGCGAAGCAAAAGCCTAGGTTGTAGTCTTCGCCATTCTTTTCAGTGAACTCTTTATCTTCACTCGATGCGCTTGGTCGGCCGCTTTCATCACCCTTCACTAAGCTAACCCAATGGCGAATACCAGAAGAGAGGTTCGCTTCAGTTTGGCCAAACGTGGTGCATGTCTCTAATTGAATGTCTTCGATGTTCACCAACTCTAAGTTGCCAGTGCCTTTACGAGCACCTATTGTCACTTCAACATGAGTTCCACTCTCGTCTCGAAATAGAATTGATGATGGTTTAGATTTATCACCCGCATAAGCGACAAAGTGCTTCGCTCTTTTCAGGCCAGTGTGCTCGCCGTTTTTGAAGTAAACCTGAACATGTCGATAATCAATCTCGTAGCTCACTGCATCTTCGTGTGAACCCGCCTCTAGAGGGAATAGAGTATCAAGCAACTGTTTCGCCATTTTTTGTTTTTCGAGTTGCTTGTCTGCTTTCACCATTTCTACGGCAAAGACAGCTTCAGCAATAAATGTTGAATGGTTTCTGTGAAGTTCTGTTTTGTCTAGTGTCAGCATATTCATAATCTTTCCCTCTTACGGCTTTGAATTTCATGTAGGTCAAAAATCCTGATTGACCCTTTTCAAATGTGTTCTTTACTGTGTGGCTTCCATGTATTTCATACTACTTGTATTTTTTAAACAATTTCACAACAAAAATTTCACAGTGTGAATTTTACTAAATTGATTTTTTACACAAACCGGAATTTCCGCCCCCAGCCCTTTATCTAATTGGGCTGAGAGCTCATTAGACACACTTTTACGTGTTGTTTGATTTTGTGTAATAACCGATTCAATCACAGTCAACACGCAGCGCTATGGTAATCATTTCAAGAAAAAGGGTAGGTGTTTTCGTCTTGCAAACAAGAAACACTGTATTATTGAGTAGTAACCATAAGCTTCGACCAATCAACGGTTGGTCGAAGTCATTTCAACACACGCCACCCCGCACATAAGCAACACGTCTAAAGTAATCACAACAAAGGAATCACGATGCTAAACATTAAGAACCAGCACTTACTCTCTTTTATGGTGACAGAAGCGAACAACGCAGTTGCAGTCACAAACCCAGCAACGGGTGAGCTTATTGGCCACGCACCAATCTCATCTGAGGCAGAGTTAGAGAGTGCTATCGAACGCGCTCATGTTGCGCAGAAAGAGTGGGCAAAAACTCCCGCTAAATCCCGTGCTGCATTGCTAAGTGGTTGGCATCAACTGATCCTTGAAAACAAAGAAGATCTTGCTCGCCTAATGACCATTGAACAAGGTAAGCCGTTAGCAGAAGCAACGGGCGAAGTGGTGTATGGCGCGAGCTTTATTGAATGGTTTGCCGAAGAAGCCAAGCGCACCTATGGTGATTCTATTCCTAGCACCGTCGCTGGCAAACGCTTGGTAACCATCAAACAACCTATCGGAGTCGCATGTGCCATTACGCCATGGAACTTTCCGATTGCGATGATCACTCGTAAGGCCGCTCCTGCCCTTGCTGCTGGCTGTAGTTTTATTGTGAAGCCCTCAGATGAAACGCCGCTTTCTGCGTTTGCTGTGGTTGAATTGGCTTACCAAGCGGGCATTCCTAAAGATCTACTCCAAGTCGTACTTGGCGATAGCCCTGAACAGATTGGCGAGCTTTTCACATCACACCCACTGATCAAAAAGATCTCTTTTACTGGTTCGACTCGAGTCGGCAGTATCTTGATGGCTCAAGCGGCAAAAGGCATTAAGCGTACCTCAATGGAACTGGGTGGCAATGCACCGTTTATCGTGTTTGACGATGCGGATATCGACGCTGCAGTTCAAGGCGCAATGGCTTCAAAATTCCGTAATGCAGGCCAAACCTGTGTTTGTGCGAACCGTTTCTACGTTCATAGCAAGGTACATGACGAGTTTGTAGCAAAATTCGACCAAGCCGTTCAGCTGCTTAAGATTGGTAACGGTTTAGATGAGGGTGTCACCATTGGTCCTGTTGTCAGTCAGAATGCGAAGAACAACATTCAAGCATTAATAGAGAGAGCGGTAGAACAAGGCGCGACACCTGTGACGCCAACTCAAGAGCTTGATGGGCTTTTCCTTCAGCCTGTCATTCTTAAAAATGTGAAGCACAGCATGGACATTGTTCAGCAAGAGATCTTCGGCCCAGTCGCTCCTGTGATGCAATTCGAGACAGACGAAGAGCTTATTGAGGTGGCCAACGACACCATTTATGGATTAGCGTCGTACTTCTACAGTCAGAACATTCATCGAGTATGGAACATTGCAGAGGCACTTGAGTACGGTATGGTCGGTATTAATGATGGCCTCATCTCAACCGAGGTCGCGCCCTTCGGCGGTGTTAAGCAGTCAGGTATTGGTCGTGAAGGCGCAAAAGAAGGCATCGATGAATACATGGATATCAAGTATCTTTGCTTTGGTAGTAACTAAGTCTTAGTGAGCACTAACCTGCCCCATTCTCTCCCCTTCCCACACACAAAAAAAACCAAAAAAAGCCGCGCTAAATTAGCGCGGCACCTTGGGCTCGGTTCAAATAGGGGTACTACTTTTTTTATTATTTATTGTGCGGTTCCTTTCAGCTTCAGTCGCATCGCATGCAACACTGGCTCGGTATAACCACTAGGTTGAGCGCAGCCTTCGAATACCAGCTGACAAGCCGCTGAGAAAGCAATGCTATTTTCAAAATCTGGCGCCATATAGCGGTAGCTAGAATCACCTGCATTCTGCCCATCAACCACTGCTGCCATACGCTTCATGGTTTTCAATACTTGGGCTTCCTCGCAAATACCGTGACGTAACCAGTTAGCGATGTGTTGGCTTGAAATACGCAATGTCGCTCGGTCTTCCATTAGCCCTACATCGTTAATATCTGGCACTTTCGAACAACCGACTCCTTGGTCAATCCAACGAACTACGTAGCCAAGAATACCTTGAGTATTGTTGTCCAATTCATTTTGGATATCTTTAGCAGTCAGCTTTTGATTACCTAGTAGCGGGATAGTCAGGATATCGTCGACGTTCGCTCTCACACGTTCACGAAGCTCTTTCTGACGGCTAGGAACACTCACCTTGTGATAGTGCAAAGCATGCAAAGTCGCGGCAGTTGGAGAAGGAACCCAAGCGGTATTTGCACCCGCTTGTGGGTGTCCGATTTTCGCATCCATCATCTTCGCCATGTTGTCCGGCTCTGGCCACATACCTTTACCGATTTGGGCCTTACCTTGCAGGCCACAAGCTAAGCCAAGATCAACGTTTTGATCTTCGTATGCGCCAATCCAAGTCATGGTTTTCAGCTGTGTTTTAGGAGCGAATGGTCCTGCTTCCATACTGGTGTGAATCTCATCACCCGTTCGGTCTAAGAACCCTGTGTTGATGAACACAACACGATCTTTAGCCGCTCGAATACACTCTTTAAGATTGACTGAAGTACGACGCTCTTCGTCCATGATGCCGACTTTGATCGTGAATCGATCTAGCCCTAATGCATCTTCAATACGGCCAAACAGTTCATTGGTGAAGGCGACTTCTTCAGGACCATGCATCTTAGGTTTAACTATATTGATGCTGTTCGCGGTCGAGTTTTGGTACGCGCTGTTGCCTTTTAAATCATGCATCGCGATTAGCGAAGTGATCATGCCATCCATAATGCCTTCAGGGACTTCGTTACCGTCAGCATCAATAATGGCAGGGTTGGTCATCAGATGGCCCACGTTGCGGATGAACAACATGCTGCGACCTTTCAGCGAGATCTCGCCTCCCGTCACACTGGTGTATTGACGATCGGGATTTAGGTTACGAACGATGGTTTTGCCGTTTTTCTCTAGCGACTCTTGTAAGTCACCTTTCATCAAGCCTAACCAGTTACGGTAAGCCAATGCTTTGTCTTCACCATCAACCGCTGCTACCGAATCTTCACAATCCATAATGGTGGTGAGAGCCGATTCTACCAACACATCTTTAATGCCAGCTACATCGACGCTACCAATCGGTGCGCTTGGGTCAATTTGAATTTCGATATGTAAATTATTGTGTTTCAGCAGAATACTTGAAGGGGCACTCGCATCACCTTGATAACCAATGAACTGGTTGCGATCAATCAGAGTGACTTCTTCGCCGTTATCTAAGGTCGCTGTCAGTGTATTGCCAATGCTGACGTTGCTGATGCTGTATTTGGTGACGTCTTTATGAGAGACACCGTTGAGAGGTGCAGCATCATCAAGGAAACCTCGAGCGTAGCTCACCACTTTAGCACCGCGTACCGGGTTAAAGCTTCCTCCCTTTTCCGCGCCGTCACTTTCACTGATGACATCGGTTCCGTAGAGCGCATCGTATAAACTGCCCCAACGCGCATTAGCCGCGTTAAGTGCAAAACGTGCATTCATAATAGGTACAACAAGCTGCGGGCCCGCTTGTGTTGCAATTTCAGGCTCTACGCTTGCAGTCGTTACTTGAAAGTCTTCGCCCTCAGGGACTAAGTAGCCAATCTGCTGTAAGAACTCTTTGTACTCCACAGGATCTAGCGCTTGTCCGGCACGCTCTTGATGCCAAACATCAATTTGATGTTGAAGATCGTCGCGCTTAATAAGCAATGCGCGGTTCTTTGGAGCCAAATCTTCAAGGATGGTTGCAAATGATTGCCAAAAGTCTTCAGCGATAATGCCTGTTCCAGGAATCACCTGCTCATTAATTAATTGGTAGAGGGTGCTATCAATGTTCAAGCTTCCCTGTTGAATACGACTGCTCATAAAATCTCTCTCAAACTAACTGATGACTACTCATTAAATCTACGTAACTGGCTTAAATTCACGTTACTAGCTCAAATTTACTTTACTAACTTAAACTTACGCAACGGACATAAATTTAGCTAATTTATGCCAGTTATACTGGATATTCATATAAAAAATACCCTGCAAACTGTGTTATTCCGTCACACCACTCTCTATTTCATTGGCGACACTTTTAATCAATCGGCGCATCCACTGATGGTCTGGATTAGTTTGTAACAATGGACTCCACGCCATCTTCACCTCAAAGGGTTCAATAGCAAATGGCGCAGGTTTGATTAACAACCGAGGGTTGTTGCGCTGCAATTGTGCTGCTTTGGTTGGAATGGTCAGGATCAGGTTCTTCTGTTGAGCGAAGAGAATCGCCGACAGGTAGTGTCGTGTGAACACCGTGATATTACGCGTTTTGCCAATGCGCATTAATGCTTCATCTATCCAACCAAGCTTTTGCGCTTCGCTTGGGTTAATCCCAACGCCGGTGCCCATACCCGTCTTACTTACCCAGATATGTTGCGCCTTTAGATAAGACAAAATATCGAAGTTGTCCGCTATCGGGTTATCACAACTAAATAGGCAAGAGAACCCGTCGTGCCAAAGGCTCATCTGATGGAACGACTGTGGAATATCGTCAAAACGGTTGATGATAATATCAACAGTGCCTTGCTCCACATCCTGATAACTCACGTCACTTGGCGTCATAATATCCAAGCGTATTTTCGGTGCTATCTCGCTCAACTTTTTTAATAGCGGCTGAATAATGGTCGACTCAGCATAGTCACTCGCCATGATACGAAACACACGTTCACTGTCTTCTGCATTAAATTCCGTGGTCGGCTGCAATGTCTTTTCTACATTCGCCAAGATGTTTCTAATCAATGGCTGCAGTTTATGTGCTCGCTCGGTCGGTATCATCCCTTCACTGGTTCTCACCAACAGCGGGTCTTCAAATAGATCACGTAATCGACGCAGGCCATTACTCATGGCTGGCTGAGTGATTCCTAACTGATTTGCTGCTCGTGTTACGTTTCTTTCACGTAGCAACATGTCTAAATACACAAGTAAATTAAGGTCTATACGAGCAATATTCATAAGAAAAATACCGAATATAATAACTATAAATTAACAAAATTATCACATACATGGTTATTCTTTGTCCATGGTTAGATTTAATCCAAATCAAATGACCTCGCCAAATTGGCCAACATGTCCACGTGAAACTAAGGAATAGTTATGTCGCAAATTACACAAGATATCGAAAAGATTGAAGTTGCAAAAAGCGCTGCTGGTGCTCCATGGGATGCAATCAACCCTGAATCTGCAGCTCGTATGCGAGCTCAAAACAAATTCAAAACAGGTCTGGATATTGCGCAATACACGGCAGATATTATGCGTGCAGACATGGCGGCTTACGACGAAGACAGCTCTCAATACACTCAGTCTCTGGGTTGCTGGCACGGTTTCATCGGCCAACAAAAGCTGATTTCTATTAAGAAGCACTTTGATGGCAAGACAGACCGTCGTTACCTATACCTTTCAGGTTGGATGGTAGCAGCACTTCGCTCTGACTTCGGTCCACTTCCAGACCAATCTATGCATGAGAAAACGTCAGTTGCTGGCCTAGTAGAAGAGCTATACACCTTCCTACGTCAAGCGGATGCTCGTGAACTAGGTGGCTTGTTCCGTCAACTAGACGCAGCACGTGAAGCGGGTGATGTGAATCGACAAGACCAAATCCAAGACAAAATCGACAACCACGTAACACACGTAGTACCAATCATTGCGGATATCGATGCAGGTTTCGGTAACGCAGAAGCGACTTACCTAATGGCTAAGCAGATGATTGAAGCGGGTGCATGTTGTCTACAAATCGAAAACCAAGTAGCCGATGAGAAGCAATGTGGTCACCAAGACGGCAAAGTAACGGTTCCTCATGCTGACTTCCACGCAAAACTTCGAGCACTTCGTTACGCTTTCCTTGAACTAGGCATCGACAACGGCATCATCGTTGCTCGTACCGATTCACAAGGTGCTGGCCTAACAAAAGAAATCGCGGTAGTGAAAGAGCCAGGCGACCAAGGTGACATCTACAACTCTTACCTAGATGTTGAAGAGATTGATGTTGCAGATATGGCTGAAGGTGATGTTTGCTTCAACCGTGACGGCAAGCTAGTTCGTCCTAAGCGTCTGCCTTCAGGCTTATACCAATTCCGCGAAGGTACGGGTGAAGACCGCTGTGTATTCGACTGTATTGAAGCAATCAACGCGGGTGCTGACCTTCTTTGGATTGAGACTGAGAAACCACACATCGGTCAAATCAAAGAGATGATGGACGGCGTACGTGAAGTACACCCTAATGCGAAACTGGTTTACAACAACTCTCCATCATTCAACTGGACATTAAACTTCCGCCAACAAGCATACGATGCAATGGCAGCAGAAGGTAAAGATGTATCAGCTTACGACCGTGCAAGCCTAATGAGTGCGGAATACGATGAAACTGAACTGTCTGCAAGCGCTGACGAGAAGATTCGTACATTCCAAGCGGACGCATCTCGCGAAGCGGGTATCTTCCACCACTTGATTACTCTGCCGACTTACCACACAGCAGCACTGTCTACCGACAACCTTGCAAAAGAATACTTCGGTGACCAAGGCATGTTGGGCTACGTTGCAAATGTTCAACGTAAAGAGATTCGCCAAGGTATTGCATGTGTTAAACACCAAAACATGTCTGGTTCAGACATGGGTGATGACCACAAAGAATACTTTGCTGGTGAAAATGCACTAAAAGCAGCGGGTGAAGCGAATACGTCTAATCAATTTGATTAATCGTTAACAGCGTTTCCCTTCTAGAATCTCCCCCTCCCTTTTCCCTGTTAGGTGCTGGGAGGGAGGAGGTTTTGGGATCAAGCTTGTACTGCCGGCTTCATCTCAAAGCCTCAGATTTGTGTTCCACACCACTGTGACCCTGAAAAATTCTGTTTAAACTGATCACATTCCTGTTTGTTGATTTTCCTATTTATTGATATGCCTATTTATTGAGAGTGCCTATGACTTCAATACCGACACACCTACAAGATGCTAAAACACTGCTGTCAGAAAATGGTTTCGCGACTGGTGATACTTGGTATCACGGCACATCTTCAGCCTTGCTCGCTTCAATCCAAGGCCAAGGGCTGAAACGCTCAGGAGACAAAGCACTCAATGAAGCCGCGTCAAAAACCATGGCAACCATTGGCAACAACTACACCGAATCCGTTGAACCAGTGTTTCTTACCCAGAGCAAAGAACTGGCCTACTACTGGGCTCAGCAAACCATTCGCGAGCGCAGCACTCGTTTTGAGGGTGAAGAGCGCCCTATCGTGTTAGCGGTAAATTTAACGGATAAACAACGTGCCAAAGTAAGGCCTGACGTTGGCGCAATGAGCCTATTAATGATGAGTGTTGGCGAGCAATTCATGGCTCACTTAACTAAGATCTATCAAGAGAACAACATCGCAGGCCCAGACATCGAACTGCGCACTGCGGATCGTATGGACTATCTCAATAAGCTTGGAATGGCCTACATTGATGAAGACATCAGCCGTGCTTGTGTGCAAGAGCTTTATGAACCAGAGCTATCAGAGCCGGAACTGACCAGTTAATCAGGTTCATTACGTCAGTACGATTCAGAATAAAAAAGGGCTCCTAATCTAGGAGCCCTTTTTATGTGTGACGTTATTTACATGCTCGTTAATCAATGGGTTAGTTGAACAATAGACATGTAAGTCAATAGACTAGTTAATCAACGGACACAAGCGACCTTGTTGTGCAGCTTGCGTCATTTCGATATCACCTTGAAGTGAACGATAAACAACAGTATTCCACACCTGACCATTATCCATTTCAAACTCGATCGCATAGTTCAAACCCGCGACAACCTGAGTTCGAACACTCAAGATCTGCTTGAGCTCAGCTGAAGTGTTCATTTGACTAAGAACTGCGTCTAAAGCTTGCTTAGCTTGTGGTGTGATAGCGCTTTGCGACCAACCACCTGTCAGGTTTTTAGTGCTACAGATCGGATTCGCTTTCTCTTGCGGTTGCACGGGAGCATCAGACTCCTGACTGCATCCAGCTAACACAGCAACACTAAACACAGTTGCTAATCCAAGTAATGATGTTAATCGTACTTTTTTCATAAATCCTCTCTACATCGTTCATTCAGTCAGTCATTTACGAGAGATTACCCGTAATGATGTTTCATATGCAGGCAAGCTTAAACCTCGAATGTCATCACTTCATCAGAGATTATGGTGTAACTAATCTATAAATACAGAGCACTGTCAGAAAACCAAAGCCGGACAATAAGCAGACAAGTAAGTATTTGAGAATACACTAATTTAGGGGTTCATGAATTGATTGAAAAATGGCGAAACCATGTTGTTTAGGATTAGTACAAGTAGTAAACTCCCACTTTAAATGCAGCTTGTTTTTGAGAAACTAAACGCACAAAAAGTTAGGACAACTTTATAAAGTAACTACTCTCAAACATCAGCCATAGATACATCTCTCATAAACGGGTACAAGTCACATAAAAATAATTAGATAAACTTAGGCGGTTCACTACATGGAATTAATGTCGTCTTTAGGTTCACTGTTGGCTAGCAGCCTGCCTATCGAAAAAAAACAACACGCTCTGGTTGAACTCGTACTCGACACTTATCAACCGCAACAGCGCACGGCTCTTTTCAAAACAGTGGCAGAACATCGTCGAAGCCAAATAGAATTGCTTTTCCCTGAACATCAAACAAAAAGCGACTCAGTAATGTTTGAAGTGATGGACTACCGCGATCTGGTTCAGCGCTATCCAAATACCTTGTCCGCAGAAGTTGCTCTCTTAGAGGAAGCGGTAGGACAATGCTATATGCATTGGTTGGACTTTTGGTGTGAATGTGAAATTTCCGCAATCAAAGCAAAATTACCATTGAGCACCCATGCCCCTTATCCTATAGATCTGCCCATTAAAGATAGTGCTTACTATGGTGTAATCATTGACCAAATAGAAAATAGCCCACTCTTAGTACAAACGCCAAGTCGCCCTCAAGGAATACCAATCAACGATGCTATTGCTTTAAGCAACCTTGAGGTTTTTATTAAAGGTGAGAAGTGGTATGAGATGCTGCCTTTACTCCACTTATCACAAACAGGTAAGCACTTTATTCTACTCAAACACCCAACAGATGAAGCCTTTCCAACCCTAGTCTCTTCAGCCCTAATTCAGGACTGGTCAAAAAATGAGACTTGGCTAAGCTACGCCCCCATGTTTAGCAACGACAAATGGAAGTACGGTTTATCCAGACGTGGTTATAAGGGACTGACAGAGCTACATATTTTTACTCAACCGGCCCTATCAAAGTGTGACTCTATTCCAGAGTTCGATAATAAGTTCCAATTACAATTAGCCGAAATGCAAGCTGTATGTGAAATTCTACGCCTAACCGTGAGTGGAAATATTCAACAAAAAGTCTACTTCCTTTATCTTGCTCAAAAAGAGATGCTTAACTTGTTACATCAAGCGAGCTATAAAATTGGTTTCACCATTATAGATCAACCTTTGATACTCAATTTTTACAAGGCTATCGAACCACAAGCATACTTGCCGCTAGGGTCTTGTGACTTGAACGAAACGAACTTACTGACTTACCGCGGGTTATGGAATATTGAACTGATGTTGAAGGCATTCAATCATGTCAACTTTCGAGACTATAGACGGTGCCTCCGTGAAAATAAAAATACAGCGTGGCAAATAATATGAAGACGTTTGATCTTGGGCTAGAGGCGATATTCTTTGCTAAAGCCATCACTCTGCTTGCAACGGTCGCTGTTGTTGTAATGTGGCTGTTCTACTATTGTTATCGCCTTAAACAAAAGAACGAAGCGATAGTGGGGACACACCATGTACCTTACATCGCATATTCCATCTGTATTATTACGTGGATCAGCAGTAATGCCTACTTCCACACCGGCTTTTTGCCTGGACTTGGTACCACAGCAGCCATATTCGCAGCAAAGTTGGCCAACCTCAGCTCTTTCCTTGCTTTTGCCTTTGCGTATTACTTCTCGTGTCAGCTCGCAGCCGAAAACCGCAGTGGTAAAATCCATAGGTGGCAACAAACCATTCTCGCGAGCATGACGGGCTACTCTTTCTATATCAATTTGACCCCAGGGTTAACGGTAGAAGATGTCACCATTATTGCTCCAAGCCAATTCGTGATCGAGTTTGGTCCGCATACACCCTATTTTTTCATGGGGGTTATCAGCTTGATTGCCCTTACACTGACTAATCTAGTGACCATGCGTACCAATAGCAGCAAGCTAACATTAGCCAAAGCCAACTACATGATTACAGGCATCTTGGTATTCATGCTATCTACAGCAACGATTCACATTGGCGTTGCCTATTTCCTACGTGATTTCTCGCTCACTTGGCTCCCCCCAGCGTTGTCGCTCAGTGAGATGTTATTTGTAGGCTATGCTCTGCTGACCTCTCGCTTCTACAGTTTCAAATACCTTACATACATAAGCCTTAATGTGCTGCTGGTGTGTGCAATTTTAGTGATACCTTTTTGTACGGTATTTATTCCCCTAACTGACGGTAACCAATGGCTATTAGCGATACCCATCTGCGCGATTATCGGCATTACATGGAGTCCAATCTACAAACGTGTAAGTCCTTACTCCTCATTGCTTGTCTATAGAAACAAAAAGACACCGGTACAACAGATACTCGCATTAGAAGAAGGCTTTAAGTTGTCGATTGACGATGCCATGCGTCGTTTAGGTCGCCAACTGCAAATCCCAGAAGATAAGCTTCGACTAGTTAACAGTAATTACAACGAAACCTTCTACGAAGATTACCTATCTAGCAAAGAGTCCGTTCTAGTGTTCGATGAGCTTTCTGAAGAGCTAGATGATACTGCGCTCGCTAAACGGCCGCTAAAAGCACTTTATGACAAGATGAGTTCAAACAACACCGCGTTGGTAATGCCACTATTCGGACACAAAAAATCAGTCACACACTTGCTAGTATCATCGCACAAAAGCAACAATCGTATGTTCTCTAATGAAGAAATCTCTGCACTGCAAACCTTGTTAACGCGTGTACAAAGCACCATCGAAGCCGATAGACGAATTCGCCAAAGTCGTGCTCTTGCTAACTCGATCGCTCATGAGATGCGTAACCCACTCGCTCAAGTGCAACTGCATTTTGAGGTGTTAAAGCAGCACATTGATAATCAAGCACCAACTCAACAAATCTTGACTGACATTGAGAATGGCCAAGCAGCGATTCAACGCGGGCGGCAACTGATTGATATCATCTTACGAGAAGTCAGTGACAGCTCGCCTGAGCATGGACCAATCACCATGACATCTATCCACAAGGCCGTGGACCAAGCCGTCAGCCACTATGGCTTTGAGAACGAGAAGATCATTGAGCGAATTCGTTTACCACAACACGCTGATTTTGTGGCAAAACTAAATGAAACTCTATTCAACTTCGTCATTTTCAATCTGATACGCAATGCAATCTATTACTTTGATTCTTACCCAGACAGCCAAATTGAGATCAGCACCAAAACAGGATCTTACGAGAACGTTCTCACATTTCGTGATACCGGCCCCGGCATTGACGAAGCCATTGTTCATAAGGTCTTTGATGACTTTTTCTCTTTCCAAAAAAGCGGTGGTAGCGGCTTAGGACTGGGTTATTGCCAACGAGTGATGCGCTCATTTGGTGGCAGAGTAGAATGCCATTCCAAACTTGGTGAATTTACTGAGTTTCACCTGTACTTCCCTATTGTACCCAATGCTCCAAAAGCGGAGACGCTGCGTACGCCTTATTTCAACGGTTGGAAACACAACCAATCGACGGAAGATAAAGCCGAAGCTGATGTAAAACCAGAGAGCCAAACTCCAAGCGGTGATATAGAACCTGAACCGGCAAGTACGCTAACAGAAAGTAAGCAAACAGAACGCACGCAAGCAGAAAATCAACCAGCATCAAGCCATCTTGCACCGACGGTACTTATTGTTGATGACAAAGAAGTGCAACGCACGCTTGTTCAGATGTACCTGAGCCGACTTGGCGTAAATAGCTTGCAAGCTAAAAACGGGGAAAATGCTGTCGAGCTGTTCAGATCACACAAAGTTGATTTGATCTTAATGGATGTACAAATGCCGATAATGAATGGCTTTGACGCAAGCCAGATCATCAAGGCGCGCTCACCTCAAACACCAATTATTGCTTTGTCTGGTGAATCAGGACAACGAGAGCTAGACATGATCAGAAAACTGATGGACGGTCGCCTAGAGAAGCCAACCTCTTTGAACGCACTGCAACACCTACTGGACAACTGGCTAGAGAAAGGCTGGGCGCCAAACGCTTCTAAAGAAACAGAAAATGAATAGCTGACTACGGTTAAGTGAATCAATTAAAAAAAACGATTAGAACTCACTGATGGTTGGCCTCAATCATCGCCGTTTCGATCAAATCCAGTAACCACTTGTATTTGGCAGAATGTTGGTTTTTCTTATGAAGATAGGCAAATACCTCCATTTTCTCTGCATCTTCTTCTAATCCTTCAATCACAATGGAGCGCAATACTCCCTTGTGCTGTTCGATCACCGGAGGCATGCAGGGTGCGATCATGTTGGAATGCTTAATCGTTTCTATTAACCCAACAACTGACGTCGTTCGAAGCGCCATATTAATCGATTTACCTTGGCTTAAAACTTCTTCTTCCAATCGCGAGTGTTTGTTTTGATCGAAGTAAGCAAGGTCAACATGCGCAAATGGAAAGGACAACAAATCATCAATCTGTGCTACATCCTCTTTAAAAGGATGGTCGACTCTTACTGCCAATACAAATTTTAGGGTCACGAGAGGCACAGCAATGATCTCGGCGGGCAGGTTTTCAGCTTCAAAGTGAATAACAAAATCAATCTCGTCACTCTTAAGTCTTTCCAGTGAATCTTGGGAGCTAGTATGACTAATCAACCTCGAAAGTGGACTTTCATCTGAGAGTTGATGAAACAGAGAGGGTGTTAACCAAGGCAAAAGGTGCGGGTTCGCCTCTATCTTAAAATCTTCGCTTAGTTCGGCAGGAGTAAACTGTTTACCCTCTTCTATCGCCGTGACCAACCCGTCCAATAGTGGAAAAACACGTCGATACAGTTCATCAGAATAAGGCGTCGGGAGAAACTGCTTATTGGACAAAACAAATAGTTCTTCACCTAACGATTCCTTAAGCTTTTTGACGCTTTGGCTTACCGCTGGTGTCGAGACAAACAGCTTTTCAGCTGCTTTGCGCAAGCTTTTTTCCTGATACACCACCACAAACACTTTCAATAAGTTCAAATCGACATTATTCAGTTTCATACCCAAACCATAAATCATTACTTAACGAATGATTAAGTTTATATAAATTAACTTAACGATGTCCACTTTGTATAGTTACCTCACCTTCACGCAGTACACGGATGTAGTGAGATAAATTTATGAGGCATCTATGTTATTACAACGTTCAATCCTTTCTCTAACTCCTTTGTTTCTGGCAAGTGTCGCGTTCGCGGAAGAAGCCGAAATTCAAGATATGTCAGACCCGTTAGCCGTCTATACACAAGGTGGCTTCGGTTACACAGACAAAGGCTTAAACCTGAAAATCGGGCAAACCTATGACACTGGTAGCGATACGACCATGGGTATGAATGTCTTCGAAGTCAAAGGCATCGCTGGTGAAGCCATTGGTTGGAATGACCGAGGCGCAGATGACAGTATCGATTCGATTCGTTTCAGAAACTTCGGCGTAGACTTAACCAATGGTCGAGGCACACAAGTCGATATGTCTTGGGATTTCGATAGTAATCAAGGTAGTGCGTCATACAGCTTTATACAGGCTCTTCCACAAATGGGCATGTTTAACTTCTATCCGCTTGCGGGTGTTGGTGTTGCTTCAGGTGAGGAGTTGGTTGAAGGCTCTGGAGGCAACCTCGACGCGGATCAACTTCGTGATCGCTACAACATGCACGGCACTTTCTACGTGGCGGGTATGTACGCAAAAATGCAACTTACCGACAAGATTTGGTTGAACTATAACCCTATGTATTTAGGCACGATGTCTGGTTCATCAACGTTCAAAGATTATGGATTCGAGGGCAGTGATTCTGTACTCGCACATGAGTTTGCTGCGAGCTACCAGATTAACCCAAGGGCGAACGTTCGTTATTTTGCAAATTGGACAGAAAACACCAGTATCGAAGACGGTGATCACCGCATCGAATTTAACTATCAGTTTTAAGCAGTCACTTTCTGCTTGGATGAGCTCTTTCAGTTTGAACCAATGATTTCTGTTCGACGAGCCATTCCCGTTTTGACGAATAATTTTGAGTTTTGAGGACACATTATGAATATGATATCTAAAGCCTTTGTTGGTAGTTTCACTTGCCCATTACGCTCAGCTGCCATGCTAGTTTCTGTAACAGCCTTGTTTTCAGCCACAGCGATAGCAGGCAACGGTGATGCGACAGAAACGATCCAAACGCGTGCAGGTGACTTTACTTTCGAAACCGACTTTCTTCATGGCATTCCAACACAAGAAAGCTCTGCAAAACTGTTTGAACTGATGGACTATCAACGCGCCTCACAAGCTTACATTTGGTCCGTGCCTTTGGTGTCAAACTACGCATGGAAACAAGCCTATGCCGACATGGGGGCAGAGGATGGTCAAATTACTTATGTTGAGTCTCATGAATCTAAGCTAGGAGGTTTAACTTACAATACCTCTACGCCTTACGCGATTACTTGGTTTAACGTAGAGAAAGAGCCCGTTGTTATAGAAATACCCACAAATGAACTGCGTGGCGCGGTACACACCATGTGGCAAATCGGTATTTCTCAGATGACTGAGCCGGGCGTCTACGTGGTAAAAGCGAAAGGTTCTGAAACGCCGAGTAACCTGCCAAAAGGCGCAAAAGTATTTGAGTCTGATACCAATAATGTTTTCTTGGGTGTTCGCTTAATGGCTAAGTCAGATCAGCAACGTATGAAAGACTTAGAAGCATTAAAAATTACTGACCTTAACGGCAAGCCGCTCAGTAGCAAAGGCGTGAACTTCCCTGAACGTGGTGACGATGCTAAGCACCCACGTGGTATGGCATTTTGGGAGACCTTGAATGAAGCGATCCAAGCCGAACCTGTAGCAGAGCGCGACCGCATGATGCACGACATGTTACGCCCACTAGGTATTGAAAAAGGCAAAGCATTTACTCCATCAGCTCAGCAGCGTGACATCTTAGAACAAGCTGTAATCATGGGTGAAGCTATGGTTAAAAACATCGATTTCAACAAGACTGAACGCCTACCACACGCGGCTTATGGCAAAGAAGGGAATTCGTGGGAAATCGCAACGGCTTCAACACCAAACCAAGACCGTCACTATGGTATGGACCTCGATGGACGTGCAGCTTGGTTTTATGAAGCCGTCACTAACGACATTGCAATGCATGGATTTGAGAACGGCGGTTGGGGACAGATCTACCTAGACAACTACCGTGACGACAATGGCAAAGGGCTAAATGGCAGTAACCACTATACTTTGACGCTAGATGGAGATGTAAATTTCGCCGATTTATTCTGGACCATCACTGTCTACAACGTCGAGAACCGCGCCATCATCGACAACGAAATTGAGCGTGCCGACGTGGGTTCTAACATTGAAGGGACAGTTAAAGATTCGCAAGGCAATTACACCTTCCACTTCTCGCCAACTAAGCCTGCTGGTGTAAATGAAGCGAATTGGGTGCAAACCCGAGAAGATGAAAACTGGTTTGTTTACTTCCGCGCTTACTCACCAAGTAAAGCATTTGTAGCGCAACAGCCAGAAACCTTATTGCCTAACTTTAAGCGCGTGGACTAGCCGTTAAGTCTATGTACTAACGATAAAGTTCACTGCGGCCTACGATAAAAGAGGAGCCTCAGCGCTCCTCTTTTTAATCCTGCTACCTTTCTAGCCGTCAAAGGCGCTGCGAAATAAACTCAACTAGTTGTTTTTCTGATTCTTGAAACAATTCCATGATTTAAAAGAGTAAAAGGGTTATACATAATAATGTGTTATCTAAATTACTGAAATTATCATGACGCTCAAAGAGATCCTTAACATTCCCAATGTCCGCTACTTCTTAATGTTTAGAAGCAGCTACTTTGCGCGTTTTTACTACCCTATATTCACCCTACTTTATTTAGATTACGGGTTAACCCTGTCTCAATTCGCGATGCTCAATGTAGTTTGGGCGGCCACCATTGTGCTTGCTGAAGTACCGTCGGGTGCATTCGCCGATACCTTAGGCCGCAAGAAACTGGTGGTGCTGTCTTCGATTGTGATGTTTGTTGAGATCGCCATGATAGCGCTAGTACCAACCGGAAACCCCGACTTGGTATTCATAGTCTTTCTAATTAACCGGATTCTCAGTGGCTTAGCGATGGCACTGGCCAGCGGTGCTGACGAGGCATTGGCTTACGACACCTTAAAGGAACAAGGCAATGAAGAGTTGTGGCCGCGAGTGCTGCAAATTCAGCTTCGTGTCGCCTCAACGGTCGGTATCTTTGTCACACTAATTGGCGCGGCGATGTACGACGTGAACTTTATGGCGAACATCTTTCATTTCCTTGGACTATCTGAACCAGAAAGCACTAAAGATCTGATGCGTATTCCTGTGTTCGCCACCCTATTTGTAGCGATGATCGCCATCTATGCCGCGATTAATATGCGCGAAGAGAAAAAGGTAATGCCAAGCGACCAAACCAAATTGGCAACCACCATCGCCAGCCTTAAATTAACAGCTGACACAGGTAAGTGGGTACTTGCTACGCCTTACGTGCTGTTCATGTTGTTGTATTACAGCCTGTTCGAACACACCTCAAGAATGTTCCTAACCATGAACAGCCAATATTATCTCGCCATCGATATTCCTATTATCTACTTCGGTTTTATTGGCGCGGGGATCAGTTTGCTTAAAATCATATTGGCGGGGCAAAGCCGTAGGCTAGCAGAAAGCATGGAGCCTAAAACCTTCATTGTGGTTATGGGTTTAGCAAGCATGGCGACTTATTATTGGATCAGTTTAGGTTGGACGATTTACGGGGTTATTCCAGCACTAGTACTGATTTTTATTATCATGACGATGAACATTTTCATTAGCTACCACCTGAATAAAAAAACCGAATCACACACCCGAGCCACTGTCCTCAGCTTTAAAGGCCTGATGTTTAATCTCGGATATGGGCTGATCGGCATTTTGTACGCTTACTACTATAAACTGGTGTCTCAGGGCTACACCGAACAAGAAATAGAACAGAACCTCGCTTTCTTAGCTTCACTGTCTTCGTTTTTCTATTACTTCACCTTATTGTTCGTTTTGATTAGCGCGTTGCTCTATTTCAAAAACAAAAAACAGCCGATCTTTTGAGGCGGCTAGCTATATTGTGTTGAAGTTCAATGAGCTGTCCCTTCAAAGGTTAGCTCGCACAAAGTTCTGATTTCCCCAAATAGACTATCGCCTGAAAATAGACGCTCAATAAACAAACAAGCCCCTTCTTCTATTGGTTAAATTTGTTAATATAATCATAATTTTATATAACACACGGAAGCGTCATGTCATTTAGTTGGATAGCCTTTACTCTTCTCGCAGCCTTCAGCCAATCTTGGCGCAATGCCTTTCAAAGCAAGTTAAGTGGCACCATGAGTGTTGCTGGTGTGACGCTGGCGCGTTTTATCTGGGCAGCCCCAATCGCCTTAATTTATCTGTGTGCCCTCTATCAATGGAAGCCAGTATCCACACCTGATTTTTCGGGTGAGTTTGTTTTCTACATTATTGCAGCAGCCATTATGCAGATCCTCGCGACGGGCTTAATGGTGATGTTATTTAAGCTCGAAAACTATGCGATAGGAGCAGGCTTAGCCAAGTGTGAAGCCCCCGTATCTGCTGTGTTATCCGTATTGTTTTTTGGAACTGCTTTAACATTAACAGGTTGGATTGGCGTGCTTATTGGCACGTTAGGCGTACTAATCATGAGTAGTTCTTCTGGTTGGCGAAGCTTGTCTCCGAAAGTGTTCTTACTAGGTATGGCGTGTAGTACCGCTTTTGCTTTAACGTCTCTTTGGGTACGTGAAGCAAGCTTGAGCATAGGGCTGCCCTTCCCTCATAGCGCTGCTTGGGTGCTGTTTTTGGTGATAACTCTTCAGACATGCATTATCTGTACGTATCTCTTTTTCAGAGAGCGCGACACGCTGCGCCAGATATTCAAGAAATCTAAACTGGTCATCATGACAAGCTTAGCGAGTGTTATCGGTTCTCTGGGTTGGTTTAGCGCGATGTCGCTTCAAGCCGTGCCGTACGTAAAGACACTCGGGCAAGTCGAAGTGATCTTCATGGTGTTGATATCCTATTTCTGGTTAGGGCAAAGCATCGCGCGCAAAGACATTCTTGCGCTCATCTTGCTTTCTATCGCAGCAGTATTGGTTATGTGGCAGTGACGAGCTCGTTAATATGACTAGGACAAATTGAAGTCATATTGCGACCGTTTGTTTTCGCTTGATATAACGCTTTGTCGGCTCGGCTAATAAACCCATTCCAACTCTCATGTGGGTGAAGCTGAGCGACACCGAAACTCGACGTCAGAAACATCTCATTCCCTTGCACGGCTGAGATCTCTGAAATAGACAATCGCAGCTTACAAGCAATAGCCTGTGCTTGTAGGAAATTAACATTGGGCAATAAAATCATTATCTCGTCTCCGCCAAAACGGAACGCGCTGGCTGTTGGCGATATTTTGATTGCACTTTGAACCATTTCAGCAAAAGACTTGATGACGAGATCACCCACAATATGTCCGTGTTGGTCATTGATCGACTTAAAATTATCAATATCCATCATAATGGCACTAACAGGCGCAGTCCCCGCCTGCTTCATGATGACTGGAACCATTTCATCTAATGCTCTGCGGTTTCCAAGTGCCGTTAAAGGGTCGCTGTAAGACAGGTCATGAATAGACCTAAGCAACCTTGCATTAATCAACCAGAGCATTGTGAAGCTCATCGACACGATAAGAACAATACTCATTAAAAAGGCAAGTTGATGAATGAGTGCGGCTGCCATGAAATCCTGAAGCTCAGCTGAAAATAGCGTCACCAATACTCGGAAAACCATAAACCCGCCATATATCAAAAATGATAAGGCCATCATCCGAGTAGCTAAGTTCAAGTCATCACGTTGACCCTTTAACACCACAAAGGCAGTGCAAAGAGTGACAAAGGCTAAATAGAAGCTAATGAGAATAATTCGAGCCTTGATGGAAGGTTCATAGTACGTGAAGTGAATAAAACCTAGCAGAAGAGCCAACATCATCAAGCTGCTGAGGTAGGTACATTTTAAAGAGTATTCTCGGAACAAGCATAAACTATACAAAGCGAGATGAAAGCCTAGCGCAATGACCATATTGGCGCCAATAACAGTGACCCAATCCGGTAACTCCCCCCTTAGGCTCAACATCAACGGCCCAGTTCCAATAACAAATATTGAAAGGGAAAAGCTAGAGAGCCCTTTAATTGGCTGTTGCGTAAATTGGAACAGCAATAAGCCAATGCAGTAAGTGAAAGAGAACAAAATAATAATAAAATTAAGCGTTCTCATATCCAGCGAAAAACCATCCATGATTTTCTATCTTCCATACACAACCAAATTTCAACATGGTCAATAATCATGCAAACCACAAAAACATTCACTATATGAATCTTTTCATTTTATAAAATAAGGGATAGATCACATATGCGGAGATTTTTATCGCATGAGTCCATGATATGGATAGGCATGTAACACTCGCCCTATAGAGCTTTATCGCATCACTGAATCTACAGGCTTCTGCACTCGTTACTTGGTTGAATGACAACTGTCTGGCATTATGCGCCCAAGAAACCTGTGGTTATTACACAGCAAAGAATGAACGAAGGTAATCAGTGGTAGAAAACAGCCAACAATTAAGTGACCGTTACGACGAACATGGTTACTTTGTTATCAGAAATTATTTCGATGAAGCTCAAATTGCATCGCTTAGAAAAGTCGTGCTGAAATTCCATGAATCATGGAAAGCAGACAACGAAGAATTCTATAAAGAAGAAGCATTTAACTCGTCTTTAATTACGGGAAGCGAGTATTTGCCTGCCGACGATAGAAGTGTGCTTTTTGACTTCATCAGCTCAAAACAAGTGATGAACGTGGTTGATGCGGTGATTCCAAACAAACCAGCATTCATGAATACACAGCTGTTCTTCAACCCGGTAAATCCGCAACAAAAAGACTTCTGGCATCGTGACTGTCAATACGACTACGACGTTGATGACCAAATGAAAGTCATCATGGAAACCCAGGTATTGCATCTGCGAGTCCCCCTTTTTGATGAGCCCGGTATGGAGCTTATCCCCGGCACGCACAAACGTTGGGATAACGCAGAAGAGTACAATGTTCGCCAAGAAGAAAACGGCAAAGTGAGCAGCGATGACATCTCTGGTGGTAAGCAGATACCATTAGCCGCCGGTGACTTATTGGTTTTTTCAGCGGATATGATCCACCGAGGCCGATATGGTTTGGATCGTTTGGCTTTGGATATTTTGATCTTTGATTCGGCGGCGGACTATGTCGACTACGTTGATGATGACTGTTTACCAACACCAGCTATGTTGAGCAATATTACCGACCCAAGATTGTTTATGAACACGCTACACTTAAAATCGATGCTTTGCTCCTAAGAGATTAAAACAGTTACATCAAAAGTCACATGACTTGAAAATAATAACAAATATGTTCACATTTATTTCATAGCGCTCGCAATAAGATAGCTTCATATTCAATATTCGAGATAAGCAATATGAAAAAATTAATTATTAGCATGTCACTACTTACAGCGCTTGTTTCGGGTGCTGTTTTAGCCGAAGTGAATGGTGAAGATTTTAACGAATTCCCTAAACAAGATGCTGCGCACTGCTTTGGTTGGGCGGCAGGCTTAGATAAAGACCAAGATTACGCTAAGTTTATTGTCGAGCTATCGACAGATCGCACAGTGAGTGTCAAAGAAGATCCTTATATAATGGAAGAGTTCGGCACTGCAATGGGTTATTCAGAAGCGATGTTAGAATTTGCTGGGAAAGAAGCTGCGGATGCTAAATATAAACTAGTCTGCGATCCAATCAAACAAAGCTATGGCTTTTGATCGCGAGGTTTCACCGCTACGTCAAAGACTTGATACAAAGGCTCCACATGGAGCCTTTAAAGTGTACTGACTCAGTCAAGCATTCCGAATAGTAAAACTTATTTATGAACCTTCGCGATTTTCATTCCATGTATCCAGAACAAATTTTAATTGAACCAGGCAACAACTCGTTCTTTCAAGCTCGCATTCTTTCTCCAAATCCAATACAAGCCTTCCTCTAGCTCTTCAACGCTCATACGACTTGGCTGATAAACCGGATGGCTACCATCGTACTTGGACCAATCTTTAGTAAGAAGTCGCCCTTCTCGCTCTAGCTGATTAAAAGACTCCGAACCGGGAAACGGAATCATGTAGTGCGGGATCACCTTATCAACCTTGATATCTTCGACGAACTTCTGCGTTTGTTTGAAGATAGAAGTGTCATGTTCATCAAAACCGAACAAAAAATCTCCCCATACTTCAATACCATGAGATCTTATCTCAGCGATGTACTCTTTCATTTTAGATGGTTTCACAAAGCCTTTTTTCTGAGCCTTTAAAGCCTCTTCAGATGGCGTTTCTATGCCTAATAATACAGCTTTGAACCCTGACTTCACCGCAGCACTAAGCAATTCGGTGTCACGAGCAATCAAGACTGTCGTTTCCCCATAGAAGCTCATGTTAAGCGGCTCAATGGCTTTAAATAGTGCCAAAGCATATTCACGGTCATGAGTGAGATTGTCGGAGTGTAACTCAACCCACTCAATACCTAATGTCTTGAGATCCGCTAACTCGCTGACGATATTTTCGATTGGCCTTTTCTGGAACTTATCAAAGAACCTTGGCACTAAACAGAAGTTACATTTAAATGGGCAACCTCTTGTCACAACTACTGACCATGTATAATTGTACGCTTCAGGATTGATGATATTTGTTGGGTATGGATTGAGCATACTGAGATCGACAGGCTCGGAGCTTTCATAAATAGGCTGTAGCGAACCAAACTCTGCGTCACGTAGTAACTGAACCCAGTAGTTCTCAACTTCTCCCATCGCCAAACAATCCGCATATACTGCCGCTTCTGAAGGGTTAAACTGAGTATGTAACCCCCCGAGGATCACTGTTTTGCCTTTTTTCTTATATTTAGAAGCTAGCTCATAAGCCCGATAAGCATCTGGAGTCGACATAAATATCACCACCAAATCAGCATCATTATAAAGGTCGGCTTTTGCACCTATGGTCTCATCAACCATATCTAGCTTGTACCACTTTGGTGTCGCAGCAGCGGCGGCAAAGATGTTTTGTGGAGGTCCCCCCGTAGAGGCTTTGTATTTTGAGTAATCGCTGCCAGCAGACGCTTTAATTAAATAGATTTTCATAACGTATCCTAATTATTAAATTTTGCTTTGCTACAAAGAGCTAAAAAACTCAAAGACTCTATTGTCCATATAGAAATATACCCCTCCCATCACAAACCAACTGATGATGATTAAGGTAAACAAAACTGGATGTTCTTTTAGCTCAATACGTTCAACAAAGAAGGCTTCTTTTGCGCGAAGATTTTCCCATCCCCAAAACCAGCAAAATAGCCCCCAAATCAGAAGTAGATGAAACTTAAGAGCAAACAAGGCCATGGTCAGAGCCAGCAATGTTTTCCACTTAGACATTACTTCAGGCACGTTCATCTTTCTTAACTCCCAGTTATTAAACTAGGAATCATTGTAAATAGGTGTTGGTCAACTTTTGGTTAACTAATTTCAATTTGAACAATCGATTGCCAACAACATCGATGTTGAGCAATATTAGCGACCCAAGATTGTTTATGAACACGCTACACTTAAAATCAATGCAGTACTCATAATCCATAAGGGTGCCCGAACTATGACTGACACTAAGCAAAATACCCGAATTAGCCAGTTCCGTTTCGGTCAGCCAAAAGAATCTCTCAAGTTAGAACATGTCGCTTTAGGGGCACTAGACAAAGATAAAGTTCGCGTACAAATTGAAGCGACTAACATCAACCCTAGTGATCTGTTGTCGATTTATGGTGTGGGCCAATACAAACATAGCCACCAGCCGCCGAGAGTACCGGGATTTGAAGCGGTAGGAAGGGTTGTAGAATCCAGCAGTGCTGAGTTTTCAGTGAATCAGCGCGTGCTTGTGGCAAGCAGTGGAACATGGCAGAACTATGTCGATGTATCACCAGATGACCTGTTCCAAATTCCTCAGCATTTAGACAATGGCTACGCCTGTCAGTTGTACATTAATGCGCTAACTGCATGGGTGTTGACGACAGAAGTGGCTAAGCTGACCCAAGAAGATGTGTTGATCATCAACGCAGGCAGCTCTGCCATCGGTAAGATCTTCTCCCAGTTATCAGTATCACTCGACTTTAAAATCATTGTCGTTACATCACAGCCGGAACAATGCCTAGCCACTTCCAGTTGGGTGTTAGATGCAAACGACGATTTAGCTTCTCAAATTAAGGCGTTAGGCTTGCCGATGCCAACCGTTGCCTTTGATGCGATTGGCGGCTCACCCGGAACCGATCTTATTCACACCCTTGGCAACAAAGGGCGTTTTATCAACTATGGGACGCTGTCGTTGGATTTTTACGAGCCACGCTTCTTTGAGTACGCGAAAAGCCAAGACATTGATTTCAGCACCTTCTTCTTACGTTATTGGGAGGAAGCGGAAGGTAAAGATGTTCGCCGTGATAAATTCACAAGCATGCTGGATCACTTCATCACAAACGATATTCAGCTCGACGTTGACCGCTATCTGCCATTCGATGAAGTGCAAACCGCGATTGATCTCATTGAATCGAAAACCACACGCCTAGAGGGCAAGATCATCTTGCTTCCTTAGTACATCGTTGATCGCGATAACTTGCGCTCGTGTTAGGTAACCCTCCTAACACTGCGTTAAACGGGGGAGTTTGGAATGTATACTAGTCCATGAAGACATTAATACACTGTTATTGGTCGGTATAGACTCTGAATAAGACCTAATTACTTCAGATAAATAACGTTTGTATCTTTCGGTTTGCTCAACCCAGTTTCAAGTTTTTCCGACAACGTTTCCGCACACATAGGTTTGGCCAAGAGATAACCTTGTCCGTAGTCACAGTGCGATTGCGCTAAGAAGCTTGACTGGATCGTTGTTTCAATTCCTTCAGCAACGACCTTAATACCTAGCTGGTGAGCCATTGAAACAACTGCCGCACATAGAGCTCGGTCATTCATATCGCACTCAAGATCATTGACAAAGCTTCGGTCAATTTTCAAACCATCAATATTGAACTCTCGTAAGAACCCTAGTGAAGAGTATCCGGTGCCAAAATCATCTAACCAGACTTTGATCCCCATACTCCTAAGGTCGTCCAACGTTTTCTTTGCACTTACCTTATCAAACATTAGGGCCGTTTCGGTTACTTCTATATGTAACCTTGTCACTTCAACTTGATGTTTTTTTGTTTGATATTGGAATGTTCGGAGTGCCTTATCACCATAGAGCTGCTTTGGAGACAGGTTTATCGCAACATAAAATTCGGGAGGAAGGTGATGTCTAAAATCCCACTCCTGAATATCTTTGCAGGCTTGCATTACTATCCAATCACCAAGTGTATGAATAATATCCGTGGCTTCAGCGATAGGAATGAACTCAATTGGAGAAATATTGCCTTTTGTAGGGTGATGCCAACGTATAAGGGCTTCAACTCCAACGACATGCCCTGTTTTCAGGTCAAACTTTGGTTGATATAAAAGCCTAAACTGAGAAAAATCATCTATCGCAGATCTAAGTTCCTTTTCGATGACTCCTCTTGCGAGTATCTTCTGTTCGATTTCTTGGTTGAAGAAACAGTACCTACCTTTACCATTCTCTTTGGCGCTGTACATTGCCATGTCCGCACTTTTCACCAAGTCTTCAGAGGTATTTCCCGAGTCTGGATATAAAGCAACGCCAACACTCGCTCCAACCACTACCGATTCACCTACGGAATTGAGGTAAATCGGCTGTTTTAGTGAGTGCACAATATCAGAGGCAAACTTAGATACTGTATCCTGTGTCTTAACTCCTGATAAGCGAAGTAAAAACTCATCCCCCCCAACTCTTGCAATCATGCATTGAGGCTCGTCCTTTGTAGCTATTTGCCCCATTTTTTTTAGCGAGTTAGTTAATGTCTGAGCCACTTCACTTAACAGCTCATCTCCAGCTTGATGTCCAAGGTTGTCATTGACTCGTTTAAACTCGTCCAAATCGATAAAGAAAACCGCAAACACCTCTTTTGACTGTTTGCATCGATGAATACATCGTTCAAGGCATTTAATAAACTGAGAGCGATTCGGTAACTTAGTCAGCGGATCGTTATAAGCTAAAAACTCAACTTCCTCATTCCGTTGCTTGAGGCTTGAATCCATACTATCAAACGCCTGAGCAAGTTCTCCGAGTTCATCACTGCGCTGAATGTTGTTTGGTACTTGGAAAATCCCTTTACTGATGCGTTTCGAATGTTGTAGGAGTTGATTAATCGGACGAATCATCGTCTTAGCTAATAACATGGAAAAGAGTAAGCTGACCAGACACATGAACATCGTCAAGGTTATGCTCAACACCGCGCTATAGCTTCGACTTGACTCAGTAATATCCTTGATAATGGTGTTATTTTTCTCGATATCGTCTTTCACAGCCTTTAAGGAGTAGCTCATCACTATGCCACCTAACCGAGTCTTATTCATCGTGATTGGCCGCGCAACAATCAGTGCTGATGAATTGATTTCTGTGTAAGCTTCTTGCTTATTCAAGACATTTTCTTGCACCCTTGGCATATCCAAGTTGGAGCCATAACCGAGTACTACATCTTCTCCTGTATGAACTATCAGACCATTAGCATCAAAAACCTTTATGAATATGACATCTTTATTTTCAAAGGCAGGCTCTAAAATGGAGTTAATATTATCGATATCATAAAAATACATCGGATCAAAAAGTGCATCTGAGAGGTACTCAACCGTTTGTTCTGCTTGACTCTGAGCTTGGGAAGTAAAGTTCTCTGCAATATTCGTTGCCGTTTCTTCTAGAATTTCATCACTATAGTATGAAGATATCAGCCACTGAGACAAGGAAAGGCAGCCCATAGTCAAAACGACCATAAGCATGTTTCCGAGAACCAATTTACCTTTTAACTTCATAAGCAATAACTTCTCTAGTTAACGGGAGATGTATTCATCAACCAGTCGTTTTTGCGCTTCCGCCCAAGAAATGCTTTCTACAATCTCTGGTGTGATAGCATCAAACTTTTTCGTCTTCTTATAGGCTTTCAAAGCCAGTTTACCTTCCTCACTTTCATGAGCCGCAAGCAATACTAAGAGCATGTTTTGCTTAAGTTCGGAGGAGAGATCAGGGCGTATTAGTACTAGTGAGCGGGGAATCGCTTGAGAAGTATGGATTACCTGTAACTGTTGTTTTACCTGCTCGGGAATTTCTTTCTCCCAATCGAGATTACTAAATGCAGCTGACGCAACAATATTACGATGAACCCAGCTCATCATGTTAGATTCTCCTCCAGACTTTGAATATTCATCGGAGAAAAAATAACCCACCTTGTCTTTCGGTGGATATTCTCTAGGGGAGCTTAGCTCATAGAGCTTATATCCTTGCCCAAGCAGTATCGCCGCAGGGACAAGAAATGCACTAGTAGAACCGACATCCTCAAAGACAACCGTTTTGCCTCGCAGGTCACCTAGGGAGTCTACCCCGTTATCGCGTTTGGAAAAGAAGATTGAATGATATTCCGCCACACCGCTTTTCCATCGTCTTGCTAAAAGTTCAGCACCCGAATATTGCATTAATTCCTGTGCTGCAAACACCGTTTCAGAAACCAGATCTACCTGACCGCTTTTTATCCAACGAGCCATTTGACGAGAGTCGCGGGCGACAACAACTTGGCCTGTTTTGATACCATAGTTAGATAGGTTTTCAGCTAAGTAATCAGCAAAAGGCTGTGCACGTTTGAATGCTTTTTTGGGGTTAGAGCTAATAACCCCTATGATTATTGTTTCTTCACGCAAGGTGCTTTTCGTGTCTGCACTAGCGGATACCGTGAAAAGCGAACAAACAATTACTGCTAGCAGTAAAACGAACTGTTTACAAATGGACTGACAACTAAACATGCACGCACCAAAATGTGATATCTATCCCAGTATTAGAGCTATAATATTCGAAAATCATAGAATCTGCCATCTTGTATTAGCGATTAGTGGTGTAAGTACACAATCGCGAATAAATTAATCTCATTACGTTAACAACAAGTTGTTATTGCGTCTTCTTACGTGAAAATATTGAGCAAATAGTCTTTACTCTAAGATCATAAACGTGGTCACGAACCATCTAACAGCAAAGTCGAAAACATCTTTGATGGCTTAAACATTCCCACCAACATCTGTATTCTCCCTCGCACTGATCTATTTCCCTCTTATCGAAGTACAAGTTATTAATAATTCGATATAAATCGCTCTATTGTTTGAGATTATTGTCTACAGTTTTATAGAGCTTGTCGCTTCAATAATTGCCACAAGTAATGACACCTTTTGATGGTTAGTTTTGGTTATAAGGAAAGGAAATGGAAAGCCCTATTGTCACACTCACACAGGCCAGCAAAAGCTTTGTTGATGGTAAAGACACTCATAGCGTGTTGGACAATGTCGATTTCGCTTTGGCGACAGGGGCAAGCGTGGCTTTGACAGGGGCGAGTGGCAGTGGGAAAAGTACTCTGCTGAATATCATTGCGGGGTTTGAACCTCTATCCGGTGGCGAACTATCTGGTGGAGAATTGTGGCTCGATGGCGAGAACACATCAGATTGGAAAGATCCACAGTGGAGCCGATTCCGCCATCAAAAACTAGGCGTTATCTTTCAACAGTTCAACTTATTAACGCCACTCAACGTAAAACAAAACATCGCGTTTCCTCTCCATTTAAATCAACAGAAATGGAGCGACTGGTGCGATTATTTAGTTGATGCATTGGGCATCAGTGAGCTACTCGAAAGACACGTATCCGCACTCTCTGGCGGTCAGCAACAACGAGTCGCAATAGCGCGTGCGCTAGCCCATAAACCTAAGCTATTGCTTGCCGACGAACCCACAGGCAACCTCGACCACAAGGCCGGCATTGAGGTGATGAAGTTGCTGAGTGAAATCACCACACAAGGCAACACTGCCGTACTTTTGGTTACGCACAGCCCAGAATGTGCCAGCTTTATGCAGACAAAATTGGTGTTAGATGATGGTTGTTTAAGGAACGCGGAGCTAACCCAAAGAGTAGCAACGTTGTGAGTAATCCAATGAAACAAACTGGCTTCGCACAGAACCAGCTCACCCATACCAAACTGACTCTGAATCTATTCGCGGCACACTACCGCCAGTCGCCACTGCAAGCCGCAGCGATTCTGATCGGCATTGTGCTGGCGGTCACCTTGTTTGTCGCGGTGCAAGCCATCAACCTCAATGCCAAGCGCAGTTATGCAGAATCGACCGAGCAACTTAGCGCCCAAGCGCAGAACCTTATCATTCCACCAGCAGGGCAAAACTATTTGCCGGAATCGCTCTACTTCACCTTAAGACAAAGCGGATTAAGCGCAGCGCTGCCCGTGATTGAAGGGCGAATCAGAGACGAACAAGGCCGACGCTGGTCAGTTCAAGGCAGTGAGTTGATCGCCGCCCTCACTTCAAGATCTCGTCACGCTCGTGTCGACGAACAAAGCAACACTCAAACCAAAGAGCCAAACATTTCCCTGTTCGACAAGGCCTTACCTTTGCCGCAACTCTTAGCGGGTGAACCCATTGTGATGATGAGCCAATCTCAGCACCAGAGTTTGGACGAAGTGGACACGCTCACTTTGGATGAAGTACTCACCAAGGTTGTGGTACTACCAGATGAATGGCAGCTCGGTAGCCGAATGTTGATGGACATTGGGTTCGCTCAGCAACTGCTGAACAAGCAAGGGCAACTGAGCTATATCGCTATTTTTGACACTAAGAGCGACACTAACAGCAATACTCAGGATAAGTGGCAAAGCCTTATCGACAAACAGGGGCAATGGATTTCCAACAACCAAAGTACGGATCTCGGTTCAATTACCGATAGTTTTCACCTCAATCTTACCGCCATGAGTTTGTTGGCGTTTTTGGTTGGTTTGTTCATCGCTTACAACGGCGTAAAATACAGCTTGCTCAAGCGTAATCGGCTGTTGGTACAAATTCAACAAGCTGGAGTTGCGCCAAGCATCGTGTTTTCTGCTCTGCTAATCGAGCTCACGGTTTTAGTCACACTAGGCGCATCACTTGGTTTCATTCTCGGCATTCAACTCAGCCATTGGCTGCATCCCACCGTCGCGATAACGCTTGAGCAACTTTATGGTGCAACACTGCTTCCCGGCACATGGCAGTGGCAATGGCTGGTACAAGCTTTATTACTTACGTTAGCGGCTACGTTAGTTGCATGTTGGCAACACTTTAAGCAGCGTATTCGACAACCACTCTCTTCCCACGGCGGCTTTTACCAAGCGCCAGAGGCTTCAAACGAAAACCAGTTGTTTACTATCGGTTTGGTGCTGACAGTTATCGCGTTAGCAGGGTTATGGCTTAGCGAACATCATCGCTTCACCATGGCGTGGCTTGGAGTGTTAGTGGTATCGATTCCTTTATATCTACCCAAAACACTCAGCGTGTTAGCAAATTGGAGCGAACAGCGCACTAAGTCAGGGTTAATACAATATCTTTTTGCTGAACTGAGAGAGCTAATATCTCCCCTATCCCTTGCCATGATGGCGCTGCTTCTAGCGGTTACCGCTAACATGGGAATGAATACCTTAGTCGGCAGCTTTGAATCCACTTTAAAGCAATGGCTTGAACAGCGCTTACATGCCGATATTTACGTTAGCCCAGCCCAAGGTGAAATCGCCAATGTGGAGCGTGCGTTAGAACAGTTTGAGAACGTTGAAACCGTCTATAAGCAATACTACGTCGATGATAACTTGCAGGGATTACCCACTTTGCTCGGCACCAAAGACAAAGACACACTTGAGCAAACCATGGTGTTCCAATCTCACGTTGATGACTTCTGGTCACGCTTTTACCAAGGTGAATTAGTGGCGATCAGCGAACCCACTGCGGTGAAGCTCGGCTTGTCCCTTGGAAGCCAACTCAAGCTCGACGCGATCCAAGACAAAACACTCATCGTCGGGGCGATTTTCCACGATTACGGCTCACCGAATGGCGAAGTGTTACTTGCACCTAATTTTTGGTTCGAAAACGGATTTACTGGCTTACCCACCAGCTTGGGAATCAAAGTCTATGGCGACCCACAAGTGGTGTACGAACAGCTACGCCAACAACTCAATTTGCACCCTAGCCAGCTTTACGATCAAGCACAGATCAAATCGATCGCTTTAGATATCTTCTCACAAACCTTTGCTATCACTCGGGCGCTTAATGGCGTCACTTTAATGGTGGCGGTGATTGGCTTGTTCTGCGCCTGTTTCATGTTGCTCGATGCACGCAAAGCCGCTATTGCAAGGTTGTACGCGCTCGGTGTTAGTCAGCGAAAATTGATGGCGATGGTGGTCGGGCAAATCGTAGTTCTGGTCGCCTTCACTCTGGTTATCGCTTTACCACTCGGCGCTATGGTCGGTTATGTATTGACGGACATCGTCACCCTGCGCGCCTTTGGTTGGAGCTTAAATTACGTATGGAATTGGAGTGACGCACTCAGCATCGCAGCCATCACCATTCTTGTGGCTGTGTTTGCGACCTTGATTCCACTGTGGCGTTTGGTCAGTAAACCCGTGGTATCCAGTTTGCAAAGTGAGGTGTTGTGATGAATCGAGCAATAAGCGTTTTCGTTCTCACACTTGGCATCTTGCTCCTTTTAGGGTGCGACGAGTCCACTCAACCATCAGCTCAAAATATGGGTTCGATACTTGGCGCAGAAACACAAACCGAGAATGAAACGGCAATCGATCAAGCGCAATTTTCTCCGGTAGTAAAAGGTATCGAGATCACCTTCCCTGCCGACCATCAAGCACACCCTAATTTTCGTCATGAATGGTGGTACTTAACCGCAAACTTAATTGATGAAGACGGCAATGCGTTAGGCGTGCAGTGGACACAATTCCGCTTCGCGGCCGCACCGCTGGAAAGTGGCAATAGCACTAAGGAAACTACGTGGCAAAGTCAGCAAATCTACATGGCACACAGCGCAGTCACCACTAAAGATAAGCACTACGCCGATGAAAAGTGGTCACGTGACCAAGCTGAACTGGCGGGTGTCAGCACTTCCCCATTTAGTGTCTATCTTGATGACTGGCAATGGAACTCTTCAAGCGATGATCTATTCCCCGCAACCTTGGACGCTAATTCAGATCAGTTTGGCTACTCGCTTAAGTTAACCAGCAACGCGCCTTATCAAAAGCAAGGCGTACAAGGCTACAGCACTAAAAGTAGCGATGGCAAAGTGGCTTCCTACTACTACAGCCAACCATTCATTAATGTATCGGGCGAGGTAACTATTGATGGAGTAACCCATCTGGTTTCTGGCAAAGGTTGGATAGACAGAGAATGGAGCTCTCAGTTTTTACTCGACTCGCAACAAGGTTGGGATTGGTTTGCGCTAAGGCTGAGTGATGAAACCAGCTTGGTGGTATTTCAACTTCGAAACTCAACAACAGGCAAAGCCAGTTATTCCCATGCAAGGCTGATGAAACAAAATGGCTCTGGCATCGCGATTAAGCAGCAAGACATCCGCTTAACCGCTATCAAGCAAACAGAAATCGACGGACGCGATTATCCAACAGAATGGCAAGTTTCGATTCCAACTCAACAAATCGAACTGACCGTCTCGGCACTCAATCCAGAAGCAAAAATGCCACTGTCTGTACCCTATTGGGAAGGGCCAATCATAATTAAAGGTTCTCATTCTGGGTCTGGCTATATGGAGTTGACTGGGTACTAAGCATACCGGCACGAACACCATTACGATCCAAAGCTTTTGCTATACCGAAAATTTTACTACCGTGGATATAACTTTGTAGATCTCGACTTAATTCATTGTTTTGTCGAGGGAAAACGTGAACCCCATCGCAATACAACCCCTATTTCAAATACAACGATGTTTAAAGAGTAATACCCTAAGAACCTTCGCTAAGGCAAAGTCATATATTTCGAGAATATTGTTATTGTGCTAATGGACACTTACTTTTCTTACAAGACAAATAACGATAAAAAGGAGTTCGCAACAAATGAAAGCATCACTTAAATTTATCACTCTTTTGATCTTAGTTATTTCAATTCTAGGATGTGAAGATAAAAACGACGTCTATGCTAACCCTCCTAGCCATCTATTAGAGCAACTAGAAGCATACTTCCCACTGTCTATTAAGTATGTAAGAAAAAATGAACAAATAGCACTAACCCAAGGTATCCCTTTACTACCTCAATACGTTGAAATTGCACATAAGATTGGCATCAAATATCCTGAAAAAATCCGCGTACATTATGCCGATTCAATTCCTTTGCCTGAAAATGAATCGTTGCTATTTCAAATGCAACGTTTGGGGCTTGACTCTCCTTACTTTACGGGTTCAACATTTGGTTATGGCATTTGGTTATGGCATTTGGATCGCTAACAAAGCAAAAGGTGACAAATTACTACTTTCTCATGAATTGATTCATGTAAAACAAGTCGAAGATTTGGGGCTTGAAGCATTTACTAAAAAGTATTTATTGCAACTAGCCATCTTTGGTTACGTTGAAGCACCGATAGAAATCGAAGCTTATGAAAATGCAGGTAAATACTTATAGCCTTATTCATTATTCATTATTCATTATTCATTATTCATTATTCATTATTCATTATTAAACTACTTATCAATCGATTCAACGGACTCCAATAACACTTTGTAATGGCTTTGTTGCGTAATTCAATGGAACTAAATCAAGAACCTACGATCTGATCAGC
>NZ_JBFSRZ010000020.1:0-80041 GCF_041466065.1 Vibrio sp. 10N.239.312.C11 | reverse complement strand
GGTATTTACATTCACTGCCATGGTGATTTCTCCAATTGATTTTCCGGTATAGCGGCTTCCGACGTCTCGGAAAACCAAGTAGTTATCTCTAAGTTACTTTTAATAACGGCGTGAATGCTGAAACCTTTAGAAAAAAAGCAACAAAATTAAAGAAATAGCGAGAAAGGATAAGAAAGCGTGACTGGTAGTGAAATTATCAAAAAAAGATGAGAAAAAGGCTAAAGTTGTCGAAAAGTCAGCCGGGGGAAATATTGTGTTTTAATTAACCAAAGGACTTTAGTTAACCGATAATACCTTTATAAGAATTAACCTAATTTATTAGCCTAGCAGCGTTAAAGCTAAGTTCGGCGCTTGCTTAGCTTGAGCTAAAATAGTGGTACTGACTTGCTGCAGTATTTGTTGTTTGAGCATTTGAGTGGTTTCTTTGGCGTAGTCTGTATCTTTGATTCGACTGTTTGATGCCCCCAAGTTCTCATGAACATTTTCAAGGTTATTAATCGCATGGTCAAAGCGGTTTTGCATCGCCCCGAGTTCAGAACGGTGACTATCAACATACTTCATCGCTGTATCCAAAATAGACACGGCGCGCTGTGCTCCACCAACATCAGTGACATTAATATCATCGACTGACTCGTAATACCCCGCCGACATCGAAAGCTCACTGGCTAACGAGCCTGAGAAAGAGATCGTGCCTGCCGTGTCTTCGCCTGACATATAGATCTGAAGCTGCCCATCATCATTGACGGAAGCCGAAACCAGATCCGTTTGACCATTGATATAAGTCGCTAGCTCTTCAATGTCATCGCCCGCTTTGGCATTAATGTTGATCTCTTGAGGCTGGCCAAAACGATCGGTAAACGCCATCGTCATATCTGTCTGGTTAGATTTAACTTCCCACGAGTCACTTGCCATGCCATTGGCAACATAGCTAAAGCCGCCCATGTTGATATCATCGGTGCGCATGTTTTTCAAACCTATCTGCACCGCCTCACCAGAGCTGCCACCGATTTGAAATGACGAGCTACCAAAGCTGCCGTTAAGGAGCTTTTTCCCACCAAATGAAGTGGTTTCCGCAATTCGGTTTAGCTCATCATTTAAGGCGGTTACTTCTTCTTGAATAGCCGTCCTTTCCGATTGGCTATTCGAACCATTAGTCGCTTGCAGTGACAGGTCTCGCATGCGTTGCATGATATTTGTGGTTTCATTCATCGCCCCTTCTGCTGTCTGCATAATGGAGATACCGTCGTTAGCATTTCGAACCGCAACATCGATGCCGCTCATCTGTGCTTCTAATCGATTAGAGATTTGTAAGCCAGCAGCATCGTCTTTTGCACTATTAATACGACTCCCTGAAGCCAAGCGCTCCAAAGATTGGTTCAGCATGTTATTGGCATTAGATAGATTCCTCTGAGCCACTAATGCTGAAACATTCGTATTAACAGTTATAGCCATAGACCTTCACTTACAAAAAGATGAATAAAACTTACGATTGCTCTTGTATCGACCTATTTATATAAAACTTTAAAAAAAAGGAGCCATGAGGCTCCCTTTGTTTATTCTATTTGAGTGCACTTACTTAATCGTTAGTGCACTCAACATCTCAGCTGAAGGAGCAAAGTAATAAGCGCCAGTAACGGCTTTAGTAAAGCGAAGCAGTTGGTCTGTTTTGCCATCTGTTTCGCCGTACATACTCTCTAGCATCGCATCGAAATTATGACGAACGTTACAGTAAGCAATGAACAGTAAGCCGTGATCGCCCGTTGCTGTGCCGTAAGGCAGGCTATGACGAACGATTTTAAGAGCCTTGCCTTCTTCTTTGATATCCACACGGCCAACGTGAGACGCCGCTGGAACATCATCTAGCTCGATCGAATCTGGCTTAGTACGGCCAACCACTTTCTCTTGTGCCGATACGTTTAATCGGTTCCAAGCAGGTAGGTTATGCACAAAACGTTGCACCATTACGTAGCTACCACCCGCGAATTCACCTTCAGGCACAATCGCCACTTCAGCGCGCTGTGCATCTTTCGGGTTTTCAGTGCCATCAACGAAATCAGTCATGTCACGTGAGTCTAGGAAACGGTAACCGTAAGTTTCATCTACTACTTCAACGTCTGCCGCTACTTCAGATAGCAATTTACGTAGGATGAAGAAGTGTAGGTCATGTCGGTTTGAATGACAGTGAATCAGAACATCAGACAGTGTGTTCGGTGCTGTGATATCACCTTCACCAAGCGCAGGAAAATCAATTAGATCAGAGGGAGCAGCTTGCTCAAACTTATCCCAAAAAGCTTTTGAGAATGCTACCGACGCCGTTAGGTTCGCATCAGGTTGAGTTTGGTTTAGCTCGTCGATTAGAGTCGGAAGCTTTTGAATTTCTGCTAGTACATTAGCAGTATTAGCGTTCACTTTAAGTTGAACGTAAAGAGCGAAAGGCCCAGCTTCAGGCAAAATAGCACTTTGAACGTTAGGCTGCTCATTTGAAACATTAAGCATAGATTATTCCTTCCAGTTTTAGCTTCTAAGTATAATTGTGAATGGTACAAATGTTTTGATGAGAATCAGTCTTCGTGCTCAACCACTTTAAAGCAATCCCTAGCGGCATGGCTATTGGTTAAATAAAGCGCTAACCAGAGGAGCAATAATAGGGTGATAGCATTTGACCAACGGAACCATCCGTTATCCAAATAGATTAAATAAATTGTATGGGAGCCCTGTGCCAAGATAGCCATCATGGTAACCCAACGTCCCCATGACACGACTTTGTTAAGGCGCTTTCTATCTGGAGATCTTAGTCCAAACAACCACATCAATAACAAACTAGGCACACTCAACGCAATCCCGACATAAAACATCTGGTGGTCTGGATAGATGGTCTCAAGAATATCCGTTCCCGACTCTCGGCTTGCGCCCGCAACAATGAAAACGACCAAAGCTTTCGCAAGAAACAGCCAACCTAACCATAATAAGATTGGGGCTTTCAAAAAGCCGTGTTTATCGTATTGTTCTATGGAGTACCGCACAACTCTCACTTTCACTTGTTTTTAAACCAACACTTTAACGCAAATCATTCATACTTAACTAGGTTTGCGTTATCTTATTGGTTAATCCGTTTTAATTGTCGAACTCAGTATGAAAAAGAAAACTAATACACCGTCTGTTGAATCTCAACAAGAAGCACTGAAGATAGCCAAAGCGACGCAAAAGCCAGCTCAAACCAAAGAACAAACAAAATTAATTGCTCAAGGTATCGAAAAAGGCATCGCACTTTACAAGAAACAGCAAAAAGAACGCAGCCGCCAAGCCGATAAAGCAAGAAAACGCGTACAGAAAGAGAAGCAAACTCAACAAACTAATCTAGACGAAGAGAACAATGTAGACACAATTGTTGAAACAACATCAAATCACGCCAACAAATTGCCGTGGTTACTATTGATCGCAAGCTGGGTAGGTTTCGCGATTTATTTGATGAAATAGCAGGATAAATGTATGAAAAAGGAATTAGTCGCTTTAGCTATGACAGGCATATTAGGCGGGTGCACGACACCGACAACAGTCCCACATAGCGAATCTGACCAAGTACAAATGGATTACCACGGACTGATTGATATCAACAAGTGCGAATATAAAGGGGAAGTCACCGGCAGCGAAGGCCACTGGTATAGTTACCTGTTTTACCCGAACGACACTCTAATTCAAGGCGCAATGAATGAGCTAAAGTCCAATGCTATTGGATTAGGTGCGGACACTGTAATTTTCACACTTCCCCAAGATTTTGCGACTTCCGTAACCATGTTGGGCACCGCTTATCGGTGTCGCTAATTCGACTTATCGGTAATCGGTAAGGAGAAGAAAGAAGAAAGAAGAAAGCCAGCTTTCGCTGGCTTATGCACTAAATCCAAGGCTTGTTGCTATATCGCCTTTACGCTGGATAACCCATTGACTGTCAAATGGCCCCCAGTCGGATAATTGGTAATAGCCATCATTATGACGTCGCCCATCTTGAACAAACATAAGTTCAATACCGATCCCCGGTAACGCCTTGAGTACATCTTGAATAGTACGACGAGGCCACCCCGTTTTTTCGATGAGTTTAGGCACATTTGGCCTATCAAGGCTTTCCACTAACAATGCTAAATATAGCCGCCTTGCAAAAACAGGACTCAACTCCATTGACACCTCCTATATATGTGCAACTCAATTATTTCTTTTTTTGCTGACAACATGTTGAGGCTGATCAATAAGTCTCCAATAGTGACATTTTCTTACTGTTTTTTTTCACTCTATAAAATATTCCTCACTCTATTTTGTCTGAATTGCCGCTTCCTGATAGGATTCAACTCATAACAACGAAATAAAATCACCCAAAGGAAGAATAATGACTATCACTATGTTTGGCATTCCGAATTGCGACACCATCAAAAAAGCAAAAAAATGGCTAGAAGCTGAAGGTATCGAGTTCGAGTTTCACGATTATCGCAAACAAGGCATCACTGAAGAGTTGGTAACAAGCTTCTGTTCAGAGCTTGGTTGGGAGCTTGTGTTAAACAAACGTGGTACGACTTACCGCCAACTTTCTCAAGAGCAAAAAGACACGCTCACGGAAGAAAAAGCCGTTGCTCTGCTTGTTGAACAACCGGCAATGATTAAGCGTCCAATATTGAAAGTAGAGGGTAAGCTTCACATCGGATTTAAAGCCGACCAATACGCGACTATTTTTGCTTAGAGCGTATTATTTACATAGACAGACAACGGACGTTGATCATTGAATCTGCGCCCTAAAAATTAATGACTAGACGTTTAATTTAAACAAGGAACTCAAGGATGACAGACAGCCCAACTTTGGCTCTGGCAAAAGACCTAATCAGCCGTCAATCGGTAACACCAGAAGATGCAGGCTGCCAAGACCTGATGATTGAACGCTTAAAAGCGCTAGGTTTTGAAATCGAAGTGATGGTATTTGAAGATACGACGAACTTCTGGGCTCGCCGTGGTACCGAAGCCCCCCTATTTGCTTTTGCTGGTCACACTGATGTTGTACCTGCAGGCCCAATTGAGCAATGGAACACTAAGCCATTTGAACCGACTATCGTAGATGGTTTCCTGCACGGTCGCGGCGCGGCAGATATGAAAGGTTCTCTGGCTTCAATGGTTGTGGCTGTAGAACAGTTCATTGCTAAGCACCCTGATCACACAGGCTCAATCGGTTTCCTTATCACGTCAGATGAAGAAGGCCCGTTCATCAACGGGACAGTGCGCGTTGTCGAAGCATTGATGGCTCGTGGTGAGAACATCGACATGTGTATTGTTGGCGAACCATCAAGTACTGAGTACGTAGGTGATGTCGTAAAGAACGGCCGTCGTGGTTCTATCACTGGCGATCTAACGATTAAAGGCACACAAGGTCACGTTGCCTACCCTCACCTTGCGAACAACCCGGTACACAGCTCTCTGCTTGCGATCAATGAATTGGCGACGACCGAGTGGGACAAAGGTAATGATTATTTCCCACCAACCAGCTTCCAGATCCCAAATGTAAGTGCGGGCACTGGCGCATCAAACGTGATTCCTGGTGAATTTAATGTTCAGTTTAACCTTCGCTTTAGTACAGAGTTAAACAACGACATCATCGTTGAAAGAATCACAAATACACTCGACAAGTACGATTTCGAATACGATTTAAAATGGACATTCAATGGCGACCCGTTCTTAACCGACGCAGGCTCGTTGCTTGATGCTATTGTCGATGCAGTAGGTCACGTGAATAATGTTAAGCCGGCACTGCTTACCACAGGTGGTACTTCTGACGGACGCTTTATTGCTCGCATGAAGGGACAAGTGGTAGAACTAGGCCCTGTAAATGCAACCATTCACAAGGTTAACGAGTGCGTGAAAGTGGCTGATTTAGAGAAACTAACCGACATGTACGAAAGAACATTAGTGAACCTGTTCGCTAAGTAGTTTTTTCATCAGCGATTCATAGCATCTAATTATTGAGAGACACGTTATGACACCAGAGCAGCTAACCGGACAATCAGATTCTCATCTAGAACCTAACCTGATTGGCACCAAGACCTTCTTGGTCCACAGTGACGTCAAAGATGAACTGAACAACTTGATTGAAGCTGCTCAACTCGCTGGTTTTAAAATGGAGATTGCCAGTGGCTTTCGCGACTATGAAAGGCAATCTCTGATTTGGAACCGCAAGTTTTCTGGTGAAGCACCGATATTAGACTCAGAAAGCCAACCACTTGATGCTTCAACACTCAGTGAACATCAAAAGTTGTCGGCGATTCTTAGGTGGTCTGCGCTTCCCGGAGCGAGTCGTCACCATTGGGGTTGTGACTTTGATGTCTTTGCTCGTAATCACTTACCTGAGGGTACTCAGCTACAACTGGAACCATGGGAATACCTCACTGGCCACCAGCAAGTGTTTTACCAATGGCTGTCTGCCAACGCATCTCAGTTTGGATTCTTCTTTCCTTACAGCCAAGACCTTGGTGGTGTGGCGATAGAACCTTGGCATATAAGCCACCGTAAAGTTTCACAGTTGTGTTTATCACAGTTATCTCCCACTTTACTTGGCAAGCAACTCCAATCTAAGCCAATATTAGGGTATGAAATTATTGCGGAGCAGCTAGACGAGATCTATGCGCGCTTCGTGGCGAATATCAGTCATTAGGAGCGCTTATGTTAGAGTGGCTTACAAACCCTTGGGTTATCATCATCATCGTGGTTAGCGTTGTGGTGGGTAATATTGCTGCGCTCAAACAGACCGCTAATATGGGTCTGACAGGTCGTAACAAAACAGAAAAAGACTTAGACAAGCTCAATCAATTGGATAAACAGAACCAAGAGAAAGCTCAAAAAGATGAGTCGACTGACAGCAAAAACATTTAGCTTAACGCCCTTGATGCGCTAGCCCCAACAAGTCAGGTGCGTGTGACTCCTTGTTAGCGAAATGACAACATAAATTGACAACATAAATTGACAACACGCACATAAAACACTGACTAACAAACATAAAAAAGAGGACATTGTATGTCCTCTTTTTTTTCTTCTAAATTTGCTCAGGGCTTATTCAGATTTTGCTTCTTTCTTGTCTTTGGTTTGGTCTGCAACGTGTGCTAATACCGGTACCATTGACTTAAGTAGCTCTTCTTCTACAGGCTTACCTGTTGCATCCGTTACGTTAATCGATGTACGGTTGCCAAGATCACCAAACAAGAAAGTGTAAGTACCTGGCGCTAAGTCAATAGGCTGTAGGCCAATCTCTTCCCAGAATTCATCATCTGGCGCTGCATACTTAGCTTTCACTGTACCTTGAGACTGATTACGCTCTTCAAGTTCAAAGCCCATCGTCGGTAGCAAGGTAGGTAGACGTTGCCACAATACGTTATATGGCGTACGAGCAATGATCACAGGGAAACCACTGCGGTCCGAACCCATTGAGATAGGAATACGTTTCACCAACTCTTGCGCTTTCAACGCAGCTTCAGCACGAAGATCTGCATCGTATCTCGCCATCACTAGATTCGTTAAGAACGCGTTGTAACGCTCTTTATTGGTTGCCGATACTGGTTTCTCTTCAGAACCTTCACGCCAATCAATCAGATTAATCTTGAAGCCATGGCGATTGTTCGCTTGGAAACGAGAGATAGAGTAGCGGCTACCAATCTCGACTTCTTCATCTTCAGAAACCCACGTAACCCAATCAGTCTCAATGTCATTTTCTGACTGTTCACGAATGCCGATATTACGCTGGGTCAGCATATCTACAGCCGTTTGCCATACTCGGTCAGCCTCTTCAGCACGAAGGAGCCATAACGTCACTTCACCATTTTGACGCTCAGTACGAGCACCTGGGATCAGTTCAAGAACCTGTTGAGGAGGACGAATATCCACTTGACGACCGGTACCACCACTGAATTCACCGCTTGGGATATCAAAGTTTGGGTAAAACTGAGGCTGAGCATCTTCAGGCAATTGCCATTGTGAAAACTCAGGTGTTTCTAAGTATTCAAAATCATCTTTGGCTTGGCGACGTTGAGTCGGGCTGCCAGAACATGCTGTAAGAACGAAAACAGCCAGTGAACCGATCACTAGCTGGTGAGAATACTTCATTTATACTCCTAAATGCCGAAGGTTCGCTTCGGCATTGCTTTATACGTTTTTAGTAAATGCACGCTTCAGTCATTGCTTGAGCAACAACAGGTTGAGCTGGTTTTGACAGTTCAGTCAGTGGTAGACGTAAGCCACCTTCAGCAATCAGACCCATTTTGTGAACCGCCCATTTTACGGGAATAGGGTTAGACTCAACGAACAAATTCTTATGTAGAGGCATTAAACGCTCATTGATCGCTTCTGCTTCCTCAAACTTGCCTTCCTTCGCTAGCTTGAACATAGTCGCCATATCAGCAGCTGCAACATTGTTCGTTACAGAGATCACGCCATCGCCACCACGCTTAACAAATTCAAGACCAGTTAAGTCATCACCACTTAGTAAGATAAAGTCTTCGCCACAAAGTTCACGGTGAATTGCAATTCTTTCGAGATCACCAGTCGCATCTTTAAGTGCAACGATGTTTTCGATCTCTGCAAGGCGAGCAACCGTTTCTGGCAACAAGTCTACCGCAGTGCGACCAGGTACATTGTAAAGGATCTGTGGAACGTCACTGACTTCAGCAATTGCTTTGTAATGTTGGTACAAACCTTCTTGAGTCGGTTTGTTGTAGTACGGCGTTACGCTCAGGCAACCAGCAATACCAGAACCATTGAGCAAACGGCTGAAAAGTACAGATTCGTGAGTTGCGTTTGCACCCGTACCAGCTATAACAGGAATACGGCCATCAGCAAATTCAACGACCTTATTGACGACTTTGACATGCTCTTCAATAGTGAGTGTTGAAGACTCACCAGTTGTGCCAACCGCAACCAGACCATCACTACCTGCTGCAACATGGTGATCAACTAACTTTTTAAGGCTGTCGAAATCCACTTCACCATCTGTATTAAATGGTGTAACTAGCGCAACGATACTTCCTGAAAACATGTCTATCTCCCTTAATTTATTCTTTTTGCATGTTACTGTAAGCCAATCAATAAACACAAGACATTAAAGTGGCTTACCAGCAACATCTGCAGTAAATATTGTCGTATGTTTGAGGTAAAACGACTTATAACCGCGTTCGACCTAGAATTTGGGTAACCTACACTCAATCTAGCGAATAGCTCAGCACTCGATGTCAGTAACAAGTAAGCAATACTCTCACACCACTCTTTGAATTTTGAACACTCTAAATATTCCTATTACTTGTTACATATTTGAAGCAAAGTGCTTCATAAAAGCCCCAAGCACACACTTATTCCTCTAGCTAACTGTGCTAACATGCATGAATCAATGGAATATAAGAGACGTGATTTTATGACTCAACATCTAGTAATCACAGCTGTGGGCACAGATCGCCCAGGTGTATGCAACCAAGTGGTTCATTTAGTCACCCAATCAGGCTGTAACATTATTGATAGCCGTATCGCTCAATTTGGCGAAGAATTTACGCTTATCATGCTACTGTCTGGAAAGGCAAACAACATCACCCGCGTTGAAACCACCCTGCCCTTGCTTGGACAAGAGCACGACTTGATTACGATTATGAAGCGAACCTCAACTCATGATGTTATTGAGAACTCTTACACAGTAGAGGTGTTCGTTGAGTCAGACGATAAAATCGGCCTTACCGAGCAGTTTACCCAGTTCTTCGCAGACCGAAACATCGGCCTCGATTCGTTAAGTGCGCGAACCATCAATAAATCTAAAGTTCAGCTCGACAACGACCAATTCCATATCTCTATTACCGCTTCTGTGCAATCAGAATGTAATTTGATGCAGCTACAAGAAGAATTCGACGCGCTGTGTCAGAGCCTATCCGTACAAGGCTCGCTCAACTTTATCAAAAACAGTTTTTAAAAAGGAAATATCATGAATACGCTAACGGCTGGTGTTCCAGCACCTGCTTTTTCTCTTCCAGATCAAGATGGCAATATCGTATCTCTTGGTGACTTCAAAGGTAAAAAAGTCCTTTTCTATTTTTACCCAAAAGCAATGACTCCAGGTTGTATTGTGCAAGCGGAAGGCCTGCGTGATATCAAAGCACAGCTTGATGATCTGAATGTGGTTGTTCTAGGTGTGAGTGTTGACCCAGTTAAACGCTTACCAAATTTCGTTGCGAAGAAATCTCTGAACTTCACACTTCTATCTGATGAAGACCACAGTGTTGCTGAACAGTTTGGTGTTTGGGGCGAGAAGAAATTTATGGGCAAAGTGTACGACGGTCTGCACCGTATTAGCTTCCTAATTGATGAAGAAGGTCAGATTGAACATGTCTTCAACAAGTTCAAAACAAAGACTCACCACGAAGTGGTTCTAGACTACTTCAATCCAGAAGCTTAATGTTGATTTTAGTGAGTTGATTCTCTAAATTCGCACCTAGCGAATCTAAATACACTACTCACTACTAAGCCAAATGCCAAAAGGCCGAATATCATGGATATTCGGCCTTTTTGTACTTATTAAAATTGATAGCGCATTCAAATTGATAGCGCGTTCAATTACGATTGGTGTTCAGGGTCATCATCGAGAGCGTGACTCGGTAAGGCATTCCAAACCGCTTTCACTAGCGTGGCTAGAGGGATCGCAAAGAACACTCCCCAGAACCCCCACAGTCCGCCAAACACCAACACTGCTACAATAATCGCTACTGGGTGTAGGTTCACTGCTTCAGAGAACAGAACAGGAACGAGCACGTTACCATCTAACGCTTGGATAATACCGTAAGCGAGAAGCAACCAATAAAACTGAGGTTCTAAGCCCCACTGGAACAGGCCAACAATCGCGACTGGAACGGTCACAGCCGCCGCACCGATGTAAGGAATCAATACCGAGAAACCAACCGCAACAGCCAGCAGTGCTGAATAACGTAAATCCAGAATCGCAAAGGTTACGTAGCTGACACCACCGACGATCAAAATCTCGAGCACCTTACCGCGAATGTAATTTGAGATTTGTTGGTTCATCTCAACCCAAACCTTGGTCGCTAGACGACGGTTCTTAGGCAGAACACCACTAGCCATACTGATCATCTCTTCTTTGTCTTTCAAAAGGAAGAAAATCAGCAGCGGTACAAGAATCAGGTAAACCGCAAGCGTCGCCAAACTAACAAGAGAAGCTAAAGAGCCCTTCACAACGCTTTCGCCAAAGCCTAATGCTTTGTTTTTCGCATTAGACACAATCGATTCAACGATCTGCAGGTTTGCTAGTTCAGGGTAACGCTCAGGAATGGTTGCGATGAACTTCTGTAAGCCACCATACATGCTTGGAATATCATTGATAAGGTTACCTACCTGTTCCCAAATCGTTGGTACTAGACCAAACAGCGCAAGTAACATCACGCTAAAGAACATTAAAATCACCAACATCACTGATGGGGTTCTTGGAACACCGAGTCTTTGAAGTTGTGTAACCGGCCACTCAAGCAGATAAGCCAAAACAATAGCCACCAAAAGTGGGGCAATGAGGTGACCAAAGAAGTAGATCGTTATAAAGCCGAAGAGAATGATGGCAACCAAGCTGACAGCATGGGGATCAGAGAAACGTCGTTTATACCAACGATTGACCATTTCAAGCATTTGACTGCAATTCCTTTTTAGTGACGAGGAGATGATGGTAATTAGAGCAAACCTCTACGATGACGTCATAGGCTTGCTTAGACAAAAAAGTAACAATATCTTTCATCGAGCTGTTATCAGAGACATAAATTGACAATGATTGCCCTACTTCTAACTTTACACTGTGACGCTTGGCTAATAATAGTGCCATTGGACAGCGCTCTTGGCGTAAATCTAGAATATTAGGTGTCATTCTTTAGCTCGATGCTTATTATAAGGGTCGTATTGTAATCTGTTTTTGAAAACGCGCCATCATTCATTCATCTTCCTTCATGATAGCGCACGCACTTGGTAAAGGTTAAATCAGATAGAGAACCAATTTGCATTGCACTTGTCTTACTGTCAGAAGAAACGGAGTATTACTGACTAATATGTTTAAACGCGCTCGCTCAATTGCTTGCTTATGCATCGCAGCTACATTAAGCACTCCAACGTTGGCAAATACCAATGGTTTGGAGCTACCCGATATCGGCACCGCGGCTGGCGGCACACTCACTATCGACCAAGAACTTATCTATGGTGATGCCTACATGCGCATCATCAGAAGCAGCCAGCCTATTGTAAACGACCCGGTTCTAAACCAATACATTGACACGCTTGGCCATCGCCTTGTCGCGAACGCAAATGATGTAAAGACACCTTTTCAGTTCTTTATGATCCGTGACCGAAACATCAACGCTTTTGCTTTTTTTGGTGGTTATGTTGCTTTGCACTCAGGTTTGTTCTTGCATGCACAGTCTGAAAGTGAACTCGCTTCCGTATTGGCGCACGAAATCGCGCATGTTACCCAGCGTCACTTAGCACGTAGTATGGAAGATCAAGCTCGCCGCTCTCCTGCAACCATCGCAGCATTGGCCGCTTCTGTATTATTAGCGATTGCAGCACCAGAAGCCGGTATCGCAGCTATCACTGCAACAACTGCTGGTAACATGCAAAGCCAAATAAACTACACCCGAAGTAATGAAAAAGAAGCCGACCGCTTTGGCATCAACACGCTGGCAAAAGCAGGGTTCGATGTAAACGCTATGCCACGTTTCTTTGGCCGCTTAGCTGATGAATACCGCTATGCAAGCACACCGCCACCAATGCTATTAACTCACCCATTGCCTGAAGACCGAATCACAGATTCACGCGCTCGTGCTCGCAGCTATACCCCACTAAAACTGGCTCCGTCATTGGATTACCATTTAGCAAGAGCCCGTATTGTTGCGCGCTATGCTGGCATCAATAATGATGCAGCTCTTGATTGGTTTGAGCGAAAGCTGAAGAAAGCCCCCAAAGCCTTGGTTCCATCATTAGAGTATGGGCAAGCACTGGTTTACCTAGATTCAAAAAAATTAGATAAAGCAGAACCAATTCTGACCAAGCTGATGAATAGCGACCCAACCAACTTGTTCTATCTGGATGCTATTTCAGATCTGCACATTGAACAGAAAAAGCCTGAGATTGCGATTAAAGAACTTAAGTCAGCACTTGAGCGTCAACCAAACAACTCAGTTCTAACCATAAACTACGCCAATGCACTGATCGAAAATGAAGACCTACAGGAAGCCGTTCGCGTGTTGCAACGTTACACGCACGATAACCCGAACGACACCAATGGGTGGTACCTGCTTTCAAAGGCAAATACAAACCTTGGCAACAGCGATGAAGAATTGTCTGCTAGGGCAGAGATTTTGGCACTGCAAGCCAACTGGAACAAAGCGATTCAGTACTACACGCAGGCGAGCCAAATAGCAGAACTAGGCAGCCTAAAACAAGCACGTTATGACGCTCGAATTGATCAACTAATGATACAGCGCGAACGCTTCTTATCGTTGCAATAAGTATATTGACTGGCAGCGAAGCTCGTTGCCAAAATACAAAGAAAGCTCAACGTTACATAATAAGAAGCCACTCAGTTGGCTTCGACTGAACTATTAAATCAAAAATAATAATGAGGAAGAACCATGTCTGTCGTGATTTATCATAACCCACGCTGCTCAAAGAGCCGTCAAACTCTCGAACTGCTTGAAGCAAACGGCGTACAACCAGAGGTGATCAAATACCTAGATACGCCTTTGACTGTTGAACAGCTGAAAGTGCTTTTCACTCAGCTTGGTTTTGAGAGTGTTCGCGACATGATGCGTACCAAAGAAGCGGATTACAAAGAAGCAAACCTTGGCGATGCATCGGTGAACGATGAAGATCTATTCTCAGCAATGGCGGCAAATCCAAAACTGTTTGAACGCCCAGTGGTTGTCGCGAACAACAAAGCAAAAATTGGTCGTCCACCAGAACAAGTACTAGAGATTCTGTAATCCAATATGAGCATCAACATTCTTGTTCTCTACTATAGTCGACACGGCAACACCCAAGCGCTAGCAAGGCAAATCGCTCGTGGGGTGGAATCCATCCCGAACTGCGAAGCCATGCTAAGAACGGTGAACAACGTGTATACGGTAGAAGAGCAGCCGGATTCGCGCTATCAACCAACAGATCCTATTGCGACCTTACAAGATCTCCGTTCTTGCGATGGTTTAGCACTCGGCAGCCCAGTATGGTTTGGCAATATGGCTGGGCCAATGAAGCACTTTTGGGATAGCACAACATCGTTATGGATTAATGGCGATCTCATCGATAAACCAGCTTGTGTATTTACTTCCTCTTCATCACTACACGGTGGTCAAGAGACGACACAGCAAAGCATGATGCTGCCTCTACTTCATCATGGCATGTTAGTCGTGGGCATCCCCTATTCAGAACCTGCACTGCACACCACTCAAACCGGTGGCACACCTTACGGTGCAAGCAGCACTGGAGAGAGCGCTTCATTAAGCAAAGAAGAAATTGAGTTGGCGAAAAACCTAGGCAAACGCGTAGCTCGCATCGCTATTAACCAGAAGGGAATGCCTCAATGATGTATATGTCAGAGAGACCGATGTCTCCCAAAACCAAGCTATTTCGCTACCTTGCTTTAGCGGGGAACTTGTCGCTTTTATTCTGGGTGATTGCTTGGCAGATGACACTTTCGCCGCACCCTCACCTCAGTAATGTAACACTGGCGATTGCTTGGGCTATACCGCTGTTACTACCATTACCGGGAATATTATCGGGCAAGCCTTATACGCATGCTTGGGCGAATTTCGTCTTAATGCTCTACTTCCTACACGCGTTAACTATTATGTATGTAGACGGTGGAGAGCGCTTGTTAGCCGCTGTAGAACTGCTTTTGACGACTCTAGGCTTCGCAGGCAATATATTATTTACCCGTTTTAGAGCCAAAGAGTTAGGCATCAAGTTGAAGCGCCTTTCCGAAGTAGAAAAGAAAGAGAAAGCTAAATTCGAGCAATAATATTGAGTCGATGCTCTAGATCTGACATGACAACAGATAAACAAAAAGCCCTGCGAGATTTCTCTTGCAGGGCTTTTTTCATGATTTCATATCGATCTGTCTGTCATGTCGGTAGACGATTACGAGCGAACCCATTCGTATACCAAGCTTGGCTTAGCGTTTACTGGCGCTGTGACTGGTAGCGCTTCCTCATCAGATTCACCTAGCGTCACCTCAGCATTTGTTAGCTCAGCATCTGTAGATAACTCACTGCCTTTAATCACTTGAACGCTTGGCGTAGTTTCATTGCCCATCGCATCAGTAACAACAGCAGAGTCATCGCCTACAGACATAATGTTATCTTGCGCTTCAAATTCTGGGCTCACTTCAGGTTCGATATAAGACTCTTCAACCTTCGCGACTTGGCGAATGCTTTCAACTTCTTGTTCAAACTCTTGTTGGGTCGATAACAAATGAATTCGGAACGTCACTTCATTGTTTTGAATTTGTAGAATATCTAAGCTTGCCACCGAGTTTAGACGCTTCAGTGCATTCTCCAATTGGAAGAAGTCTTGCGCGTTATTCAGGCTGATAAACTGCGTTAAGATTGATTCCGAAGATTCACTCGCAACCGTTACTGCACTCTTACTCGCGTAGTAGTTACTGATTTGGTCAACAAGCTTCTTAGAAGTCGTCGCGCTGTTGCCCGATACCGAACCACTCACAGGCGATTTTGGCGCGCTCGTCAGTTGGTTTGGTTTTTGATCATACAAAGTCCAGCGTAATCCAGAAGACTGTGCCTTAATCACCAAAACAGCATCAACAGGGTAACGTTGACTCGCGTTGCTAATCGGTGTGACAAAGCTGCCCCACAAATCCGAGGTGGCCACTCCCGTAACATCATCAAAATCACCAACAGGAAACATCAAAGGCAAACCGCGCTCTTTTGCATTGGCTTGTAAGCCTACAGCTAACAGTGAGTTGGAGTGTTCCCAGACAATGTTCTTGTCGTAGTTACTCTCTTCTACCAGCCAAACAAGAATATTTGAGCGAGTATCAGGCCAATACGGTAATTGCGCTTGAGTCAGTAGTGAACGAATTTGAGCACCGTTAAAACGCATACGCAATGTTGATTGGTCATTGCTTTCGCCAAAACTCATTTGAGACATGTACTGCGCACTCTTACGCATCGCCTTTTGAATCGTCTCATTCGACGCGACATCAGTTTGGCCAGTCGCACGTATCAATACCTGCTCCATGCCAGTATTTCTTGCCACTTGTTCTGGTTGTTTGTCTTCAGCGTTAATCGCAACTTCAGCACTAAAGATATCTACTTGAGTTAAGGCATAACTCGGAGAGGCTAATAGTCCCATCAACAACAATGCTATGTAGCGCATATTGATCCTAATATTCAAAGCTTGTGCCTTGATGATAAGCAACTATGGATTGAGGGGCAAGGTCGTTAGCCCCCACTGTGCTTAATAACCATAAAATATCACCTGACCATGATAAATCGTTCACTTGTAAACTGAATTTTTCTTATTTTGATAGAGATAAACATAACTAATATAAATAAATTTGATCTATCTGACATAGCAACCGATTGCCAAGTGATAGAATCCCGCGAATTTTATTTTTCGCTTTTCATATAACGACCATTTTTAAGGACATAACATGAAAAATGCTCTGCAAGGTGCGCAAATGCTATTTGTCGCTTTTGGTGCACTTGTACTGGTGCCCCTGCTGACAGGCCTTGATCCCAACGTAGCGCTCTTTGGTGCAGGTATCGGTACCCTTTTATTCCAACTTATTACACGCCGTTCAGTACCTATTTTCCTTGCGTCTTCTTTTGCATTCATCGCACCTATCATGTTTGGCATTCAAACTTGGGGTGTAGGTGCAACTATGGGCGGCCTTATGGCGGCAGGTGTTGTGTATGTATTAATGGGTGCCTTAATTAAGGTACGTGGTGTAGCCTTTATCCACAAACTGCTTCCCCCAGTCGTAGTTGGCCCTGTAATCATGGTGATCGGCTTAGGTCTTGCTCCTGTTGCGGTAAACATGGCGCTAGGTAAAACAGGCGATGGTGCGGTTCAGCTTATCGATGCAGACGCAGCGTTATGGATTTCTTCTATCTCATTACTGGTAACGATTGTCATCAGTGTTTTCTCGAAAGGCTTTCTTAAGCTGCTGCCGATCTTCGGCGGTATTGTGGCTGGTTATGTAACGAGCTTAGTATACGGTGTCGTTGATTTTACCCCTGTCGCTCAGGCCGCTTGGTTAGCTCTACCTAACTTCACAGCGCCAGAGTTCAACATCAACGCTATCTTCTTTATGGTATTTGTAGCAATTGCACCTGCTGTTGAACACGTAGGCGACATGCTTGCTATTTCGAATGTAACCGGTAAAGACTACCTTAAAAAGCCAGGTTTACACCGCACAATAACTGGTGACGGCGTGGCAACGATTGCAGCTTCTATGTTGGGCGCTCCACCAAATACAACCTACAGTGAAGTAACGGGGGCTGTAATGCTGACCAAAGCATTCAACCCAGTGATCATGACTTGGGCAGCAGTAACAGCGATTGTTCTAGCATTAGTAGGCAAGCTAGGCGCTCTATTACAAACAATCCCAGTTCCTGTGATGGGCGGCATCATGATTCTACTGTTTGGTTCAATCGCAACGGTAGGCTTGAATACTCTAATTCAGAACAAAGTTGACCTACACAAATCACGCAACCTTGTGATTGTCGGCATTACTTTGGTCTTCGGTATTGGCGGCATGGCATTTGGCATCGGCGACTTTAGCCTGCAAGGCGTAAGCTTATGCGGTATCGTTGCTATTCTACTGAACCTAGTCCTTCCTGAAGAGCTAGGCGACAACACCGTAGTAGACAAAGCCCAAATCGACTAACTGCAAGTCAACAAACTGTAGAGACTTGTAATCCTCAATTAAGAGCACAACAAGCTAGCAAGATCAAAAAAGGGAGAGCATCGAATGCTCTCCCTTTTTATTAATACGGCTAATTCAGCGAGTTAAGAAACGGTTTAGCGTAACTTAAGCTGAAACCGAATTACTTAGTACCGAAGATCTTATCACCAGCATCGCCAAGACCAGGAACAATGTAGCCCTTGTCGTTTAGCTTCTCATCGATTGCAGCAGTGTAAAGCTCAACATCTGGGTGCGCTTTTTCTAGTGCAGCGATACCTTCAGGGGCAGCAACAAGTACCAGTACTTTAAATACTTTACAGCCTTGCTCTTTTAGAAGGTCAAGAGTTGCAATCATAGAACCGCCAGTTGCTAACATTGGATCAACCACTAGAGCAATACGCTCATCAATGTTAGATGCTAGCTTGTTGAAGTATGGTACAGGCTCTAATGTTTCTTCGTCACGGTAGATACCCACGACACTGATTCGAGCACTTGGCATATGCTCTAAAACACCATCCATCATGCCTAGACCTGCACGTAGGATTGGCACTACTGTTACCTTTTTACCTTTAATTTGGTCAACTTCTACTGGGCCGTTCCAACCATCAATAGTTACACGTTCAGTTTCAAAGTCTGATGTCGCTTCGTATGTTAGAAGGCTACCCACTTCTGTCGCTAGCTCACGAAAACGCTTAGTACTAATGTCACCTTCACGCATCAGGCCAATTTTATGTTTTACTAGCGGGTGTTTTACTTCAACAACTTTCATTTCCAACTCCGGCAATATTTAAACAAACCTGTAGATTATACACGAACTGTGGGGTTATTTCAGAATCTTTATTCTAATAAAAAAAACCGCGCAAACGTTTGCTCTTCGTAATCAAGCCCTGTTAGAATAGCGCCGTTTTCACATCCAACTTAAGTTCGAGGACTATCCCGTGAGTGGTAATACTTCTTCTCTAAGCTACAAAGACGCTGGTGTTGATATCGATGCAGGTAATGCACTAGTAGACCGTATTAAAGGTGCTGTTAAACGCACTCGTCGCCCTGAAGTAATGGGCGGTATTGGTGGCTTTGGCGCCCTATGTGAACTTCCAACGAAATACAAAGAGCCGGTACTTGTTTCAGGTACTGATGGTGTTGGTACTAAACTTCGCCTTGCTTTGGATCTGAAAAAACACGACACCATTGGTATCGACCTAGTGGCAATGTGTGTGAACGACTTAATCGTTCAAGGTGGTGAGCCGCTATTCTTCCTAGACTACTACGCAACAGGTAAGCTAGATGTAGATACAGCAGCAGATGTTGTTTCTGGTATTGCTGAAGGCTGTGTTCAAGCAGGTTGTGCACTCATCGGCGGTGAAACTGCTGAAATGCCAGGTATGTACGAAGGCGACGACTACGATGTAGCCGGCTTCTGTGTTGGTGTTGTAGAAAAAGCTGACATCATCGACGGTACTAAAGTAGCTGCAGGCGACGCACTTATCGCTGTTGGCTCAAGTGGTCCACACTCAAATGGTTACTCTTTGATTCGTAAAGTTCTAGAAGTTTCTGGTGCTGATAAGAGTGAAGAGCTAGAAGGTCGCACTATCGGTGAACACCTACTAGAACCGACTAAGATTTACATCAAATCGGCACTTAAGATGATTGCAGAGCATGACATTCATGCTATCTCGCACATCACAGGTGGTGGTTTCTGGGAAAACATCCCACGCGTACTTCCTGAAGGTACTAAAGCAGTGATTGATGGCAAGAGCTGGGAATGGCCTGCTATCTTCAACTGGTTACAAGAGAAAGGTAACGTGGAGACATTTGAAATGTACCGCACTTTCAACTGTGGTGTAGGCCTAGTTGTTGCTCTACCTAAAGATCAAGCAGACGCTGCTGTTGAACTGCTGAAAGCCGAAGGCGAAAACGCTTGGGTTATCGGTGAGATCGCAAACGCTGAAGCTGGCGAAGAGCAAGTTGAAATCAAATAAGTGATACATTCGCTTGTTTAGTTAATAGATGAGGACCTAATGGTCCTCATTTTGCTATTTAGCCCGCAGAAAACCTTAGTTTATGTAGGTAAATTGTAAGCACCCCTGTTAATCAATCGTATGACCCACTCTATGAAAAACAATCTCTCAAATAAAACCAGTATCTCTAGTAAAAACATCGTTGTGTTAGTTTCAGGAAGCGGAAGTAACTTGCAAGCAATTTTGGACGCCTGCGATAGCAATATGATTGATGCTTCAGTTAAAGCTGTCTTCTCAAACAAAGCAGAGGCTTTTGGTCTAGAGAGAGCAAAATCAGCAGGTGTTGACGCACATTCTGTGAACCCAAAAAACTATGGTTCACGTGAAGAGTTCGATCATGAATTGATGATTCAGATCGATGCTTACCAACCCGATTTAATCGTACTTGCGGGATACATGCGTATCTTGAGTTCAGAATTTGTTCGTCACTATGCCGGTAAAATGGTCAACATCCACCCTTCCCTGTTACCTAAATACCCAGGCCTACACACCCACCAGCGTGCCATTGATGCACAAGACAAAGAGCACGGTACAAGCGTCCACTTTGTTACCGAAGAACTTGATGGTGGCCCTGTAATCTTGCAAGCCAAGGTGCCGGTATTTGAAGATGATGATGCTGACATGTTAGCAAGCCGAGTACTGACTCAAGAGCACTGTATTTACCCGATGGTTTGTAAATGGTTTGCTGAAGATCGTTTATCGATGGTAAACGGGAGGGCTGTCTTAGACGGTGAAACATTAGGTACACACGGTTACGCAGAAGAGTAATTAATAAGGTTGTTCTCCCAGAGTAAATCACGGAAGAATAAGCCTTAAAAAACAGAAAACAAAAAGGCCGCTCACTGACTTATTAGTACAGTAAGCGGCCTTTTTTAATCAGGACAAATAATAGTATCGACTAGATTAGCTCAATGGTTCAGTAGGCGCTTGGCTTGCCACCTTCTTCGGAGCATAAGCGACATCTTCCAACGCTTGGTGGTTGTTGCCAATTAACTCTCCAAAATGAAACAGCGCGTATTCACCCGGCTTCATTCTAAACCACTCTTCATTGTCTGTTAGAGGCTGAGTTGCGACGACGGTTACCACATCATTAGGCGTGGTCTCTTCTTGGAAGTTAATCTCAACATCTTCATCAATCAGGCTCGCGTTACCAAAAGGAGCTCGTCTTGTTATCCAGTATAAATGGTTCGTACAGTAGTTCATCACGTACTCACCGTCACTGAGCAACATATTGAAAACACCTTTCTCTCGTAACTGGTCACAGCACTCAGCGACAAAGCGAAACATACCTTCCATATCTTGAGGAGGTTCAGGAAAACGGTCTTCAAGTTGTTTCAACAACCAGCAGAAAGAGAGTTCGCTGTCCGTCTCACCGACAGGTCTGAATCGACCACTAATCAGATCATCATAATCCGTTAGTTGACCATTGTGAGCAAAGGTCCAGTATCGTCCCCAAAGCTCACGAGTAAAAGGGTGAGTATTTTCTAGATTAACGCCACCACGATTGGCTTGACGGATATGACTGACAACAGCTTGGCTCTTAATTGGGTAGTTTTGAACCAGCTCAGCGATCTTAGATTCACAACTAGGATTAGGGTCTTTAAATGTACGAAAACCCTTTCCCTCATAGAAAGTAATACCCCAGCCATCACGATGTGGACCAGTGTTGCCTCCACGCTGCATAAGGCCAGTAAAGCTAAAACAAATATCAGTTGGCACATTCGCGCTCATACCGAGCAATTCACACATGGTTTAATCTACTCCCTATTTAAACCAATGGAGCCACAAACCTAGGCTCCAAATGTCTGTAAAACTATTATTCCATTTCTTTTTCAACAAGCTGAATCACAATGTGGATGATCTTAATGTGGATTTCTTGGATGCGATCAGCGTAGCCAAAGTGTGGGACTCGGATTTCGATATCAGCACAACCTGCCATTTTACCGCCATCTTTACCGGTCAGCGCAATGGTTTTCATCCCTTTAGCTTGAGCAGCTTCAATCGCTTTTAGGATGTTGCCAGAGTTACCTGAAGTCGACAAACCAAACAACACATCGCCTTTACGACCCACGGCTTCTACATAACGAGAAAATACGTGGTCGTAGCCAAAGTCGTTACTCACGCAAGACAGATGACTCGGATCTGAAATCGCAATACCAGCAAAGCCTGGACGATTTTCACGGTATCGGCCTGTTAGCTCTTCCGCGAAATGCATTGCATCACAGTGTGAACCACCGTTACCACAAGAAAGCACTTTGCCTTCTTGCTTGAATGAATCTGCAATCATTTTTGCAGCAGCTTCAATTTGAGCAATGTTATGGTCATCACTCAAGAACTTGTTCAGAACGTCAGCAGCTTCGTTCAATTCACTTTTGATTAGGTCTTGGTACATTTGGCTTATCTCTTATGTTTTTTGACGCAACTTAAAGTGCGTGAAATGAGAATTGAGGGTTTTCCCCTCTTTATAACTGAGTTTACCCACAAACATGAAATAGTGTCGACACTTAAGCCCAAAGATTGCCACCTTTATTAGGGTCTGTTGACCTTTCGAGCTGATTTTTGCAGATCTTTGTGGGAAATTTATACAAGGCAGAGGCTTTGACGTGTAGCTAGCCTACATGAAAAGCCAATAACGCAGTAGAAATGAACCACGAAGGCTGCCCGAAGGGTTCGGCTAAAATCGCTTTATGCTTTGTTGAAGAATATTTGCTTAGAATGACTAGGCTACATACTCTTCGCCGCGCCTAAAACGATTTTATCTCGAACAAAATTGAACCACGAAGATCAACAGCCCCTAACCTCTCATTGCCGATCCGTCCAAATATTCACCACCAACCTCTCACAATTAGAACTTTAACTCTATTGAGATCACTTTTTATTCACTTTGGAGTTTTACAAATATTTAATATTTTGTTTACACTTGACTGGTTAGACCTCTTACCTAAACTTAATAACAATAAGTGATCTCTGAAAAGGAAATCGATCATGAACATATTGCTCTCCCTACTCGGCATGTCAGCCATCTTAGGCGTCTGTCTTTACCATAGAGTTAGTCTGGTCCGTGCATTAATTGTGTTAACCGGCGCAATGGTAGCATTAACACTGTTTGACAGCGTGGCAGTCACTGGCTGGCTTTGTTATCTATTGGCCATTGCAATCTTTGCTGTACCAGCAATTCGTCAAACCCTGATTAGCCAAAAAGCACTTTCTTTGTTTAAGAAGGTTCTACCAGCAATGTCTCAGACGGAAAAAGAGGCATTGGAAGCAGGCACAGTATGGTGGGAAGCAGAGCTGTTCAAAGGCAAGCCTGAGTGGAAGAAGCTTCAAAATATTGCGGATCCGAAACTTTCTGAGGCGGAACAAGCGTTTGTAGATGGCCCAGTCAATACAGTGTGTGAAATGGTCAATGATTACCAAGTAACACATGAGCTTGCTGATTTACCACCAGAAGTTTGGCAGTACCTAAAAGACCATAAATTCTTCGCCATGATCATCAAGAAAAAATACGGCGGTTTAGAATTCTCAGCTTACGCTCAGTCGTTAGTTCTACAGAAGCTAACGGGTGTTTCGAGCGTATTATCATCGACGGTTGGCGTACCTAACTCACTAGGTCCTGGTGAGCTATTGCAGCACTACGGCACAGAAGATCAAAGAAACCATTACCTGCCACGCCTAGCTGAAGGTAAAGAGATCCCTTGTTTCGCACTGACCAGTCCAGAAGCAGGCTCAGACGCAGGCTCTATCCCAGATTATGGTGTGGTATGTAAGGGTGAATGGGAAGGTGAAGAAGTATTGGGCATGCGCCTAACTTGGAACAAACGTTACATCACTCTAGCGCCTGTCGCGACCGTTTTAGGCTTGGCCTTTAAACTGAGAGACCCAGAAGGTCTGCTTGGTGACAAACAAGATCTTGGCATCACCTGTGCCCTTATCCCTACCGATTTAAAAGGCGTAGAGATTGGTAACCGTCACTTCCCGCTCAACGTACCTTTCCAAAATGGTCCGACTCAAGGTGATGACATCTTCGTGCCTATCGATTTCATCATCGGCGGCCAGAAAATGGCAGGACAAGGCTGGCGTATGTTGGTTGAATGTCTGTCGGTTGGTCGTGGTATCACACTGCCTTCAAACTCAACCGGTGGTATTAAATCTGCAGCATTAGCAACCGGTGCTTACGCTCGTATTCGTCGTCAATTCAAACAACCCATTGGTCGCATGGAAGGGGTTGAAGAGCCACTGGCACGTCTAGCTGGTAACGCCTATGTAATGGATGCAGCAAGTAACCTGACGGTTGCGGGTATCGATCTTGGTGAAAAGCCTTCGGTTATCTCAGCAATCGTGAAGTACCACTGTACTCACCGTGGCCAACGCAGCATCATCGATGCGATGGATATCGTCGGAGGTAAAGGCATTTGCTTAGGCCCATCGAACTTCCTCGCTCGTGGTTACCAAGGCTCACCAATTGCAATTACGGTTGAAGGCGCAAACATCCTGACTCGTTCAATGATCATCTATGGTCAAGGCGCGATTCGCTGCCACCCTTATGTTCTGAACGAAATGGAAGCGGCTTATTCGGAAAGCAGCGATGCACTTGATAAGTTTGATTCAGCATTAGCAGGACACGTTAGCTTTACTATGAGTAACCTAGTCCGCAGCTTGTGGTTTGGTTTAACCGACGGTCGTGGTTCAGATGCTCCAACACCATCCAATAAAACGGATAAGCAGACACAGCGTTACTACCAACAGCTGAACCGCTACAGTGCTAACCTAGCGCTACTGTCTGATATTTCAATGGCTGTATTAGGCGGCTCACTAAAACGCAGAGAGCGCCTATCAGCAAGACTAGGGGATATCCTGAGTCAACTCTACCTAGGTTCAGCAACACTTAAGCGCTTTGAAAGCGAAGGTAGCCATGCTGAAGATCTCCCATTAGTCCATTGGGGTATGCAAGACAGCTTGCGTCAAACTGAAGTCGCGATTGATGAGTTCTTGGCGAATTTCCCTAACCCTGTGATTGGTCGACTACTTCGCGTTGTGTTAATGCCATTTGGCCGTATCCGTCGTGCACCAAACGATAAACTGGATAGCCAAGTCGCGCAAATCCTACAAACACCAAGCGAAACACGCTCTCGTATCGGCCGTGGCCAATACTTGGAAGCAACGGAATACAACCCTGTAGGCAAGATTGAAAAAGCGCTAGAGGTGATTCTTCAAGCTGAACCTCTGTTCGATAAGGTTTGTAAAGAAACACATCAAAAACGTGCTTTCTTACGACTCGACCTTGTCGCTCAGTTGGGACTTGAGAAAGGTATTTTAACGCAAGAAGAAGCAAATCTTCTGATTAGCGCTGAGGAACACAGACTGTACACAATTAACGTTGATGATTTCTCACCAGAGGAGCTTGCAGCAAAGACTCAGTACCCAGACCAATCGATTGATAACGTCGCTTAAGGTCAGAGAAAGAAACAAAAACGGGACTCCTATGAGTCCCGTTTTTTTATTCATCACTTCATTGTCACAAATTTTAATGCTTGCTCTATCGAGGCTTGTTCTATCTAAGTTTAGTCTCTCGAGGTTTGTTGTCCCGACGTTTACTCACTCAAGACAACTCTAGGGATACAGACGAGTTACTTAGGCGCCTTGAGCTGCATCTCAGGTAGCGCTCTCTTCTTCGCTGTGATTTTACGTATTACAAACCAAATCAGTAAGCCCAATAAAATCGCAGCCACATTACCTACCGCTATAATCATTATGCTGCGCTGCCTGTCATCTTCTCTTTTTTGAAGAATCATTAATTTTTCAGCAATACGCTTCTGCTCAGCAAGAGCTTCTTCTTGAAGACGTCGAGATTCTGCTAGATCTATCTCTTGAACAACGCTGTACGACTGCTCGGTAATCGGGAAGATCAGTGGACGCTGGCTTGACGCATCGGTGGCATAAACTATCCCCGACCAAGTGTAAATTCCCAAATCATCATTATAAGGCAACGTTAAAGACACTTTCATCGCATCAGCTTCGGCTTGGCCTTGCTTATACATCACATACCCATCAGGGGCTTTATACTCAACGTGAGCTGCTAACGAGCTCGGTGCAATCATACCTGGCTCGCCAGATGCCACGACGGTATGAGATAAGCCTTCTTTGCGAGACTGAATGAAGGTGGTGGTGATTGGCGTTGGGTAAACCAAGACCTCTTGCTCTTGCGCTCGCAGGAACACACCATTACCAGAAGTAATTCGAGCTCGATATTTACCAGGCTCAATGTCCATTGGCAACGATACCGTGAATACACCATCTCCAGCTTTTTCGTCAAGATCAACGCCATCATCGGCAAATTCCCCCATGACAACCGGAATTGGCCGCGCTTCTCTCACTAAGGACTCTTCGTTTTCGACGAACTTAGTGAATGTTACTTTAAGCTTCACACGGTCAAGAAAGTCACGCAGCACAAGCGGCTTGCCATCGGATGTCAAACGAGCGGTAAATTTAATGTGTTCGGTTTGGTACAACTTGTCTGGAAATTCATTGGCGTCTAAAACCAGATGAGATAAAAGTTTGATATTATTTTTAGGTGAGACTTTACCTACCGCTTGCCAGGGACCCGGCATCGGATTGTCGATAGAGATAATATCCATTGACGATTCTTGGTACCAACGGACATTATCAGCATGACGCAAAGCGTGATACTTCTTGCCATCAGGACGAACCAAGACGACGGGTTTAGAATTATCGGCTCGATAGATTACAAAAGTAACTTGCTCGATACTGGGATCAACTCGAAAGCGATTATCCAATAAACTCATTACAGATTCTGTTGCTGCGTGTAAGCCAAAGCTCAACAGCAAAAAACAACCGGTAGCCAATACCCTTAACATACTTTCTCCCTACTGACGCCAGAGGCAGCTTCCGCTTTTCTCGACGAGGTCTAAACGACTTTGATGCGCTTCTACTTCATCGGCCGTAGCTCGCAAAACCTTTAGGGATTTTCGACCACTTTCTGCTCTTCGTATGCTTTCGCCTTCGCCTTCTTGTTGGCCAGCGTTAAATTGCAGCGAAGTTTGCCCACCTGTCATCAATAAGTAGACGTCAGCTAGAATCTCCGCATCGAGCAATGCGCCGTGAAGAGTACGGTGTGAGTTATCAATACCATAACGGTCACATAAGATATCTAGATTGTTTCTTTTCCCTGGGAATATCTTCTTCGCCATCGCCAAGGTATCGGTAACTTTACAGTAGTCATCCGTTTTACCTATAGCAGGGTTAAGTTTCTCAAACTCATAGTCCATAAAGCCCGTATCGAAGGGCGCGTTATGAGCCACCAGCTCCGCACCTTTAATAAAGTCGAGAAACTCTTTATGTATGTCTTGGTATTCTGGTTTATCAATCAAAAATTCATCGGTAATACCGTGAACGCCAATTGCCTCTTCTTGAATCGCACGATCGGGCTTGATATAGACGTGAAAGTGACGCCCAGTCAGCCTACGGTTGATGATCTCTACTGCACCAATTTCAACGATGCGATGTCCCATATAGTGGGGGCCACCCTCTGTATTCATACCGGTGGTTTCGGTATCGAGTACAACGATGCGTTTGTTTTCATTCGAACTGTTTTTTTCGTTCGTGCTTTGTTCTGGAGTGCTACTGGTATTCATAAGGATAACTGTGTCAGACTATGCCGATAATGTGCTTGAGGTAATAGTATCAAATCATGACGAAACAAGTTGAAATTTTCACTGATGGTTCTTGTTTAGGCAACCCAGGTCCTGGCGGCTACGGCATCGTACTTCGCTACAAAAAAGTCGAGAAGACGTTAGCCGAAGGTTTCACCTTAACCACCAATAACCGCATGGAAATGCTCGCCGCTGTTGTGGCTCTCCAAGCCCTCAAAGAGCCTTGCTCTGTCATTCTGACCACAGATAGCCAATACGTGCGTCAAGGTATCACCCAGTGGATTCACAACTGGAAAAAGCGCGATTGGAAAACAGCCGATAAAAAGCCTGTTAAAAACGCAGACCTGTGGCAAAGGCTAGATAAAGAGACGGCGCGCCATAGCGTTGATTGGCGCTGGGTTAAGGGGCACGCGGGGCACCGAGAAAATGAAATGTGTGATGATTTAGCACGAAGTGCAGCAGAAAACCCGACCCAAGAAGATACGGGCTATCAACCAAGCTGATCACCTTTGTAAATGAGATGTAGATTTCAGAAACAGATTTATAGTTTCTGAAACTGATAGATAGATGAAAAGCCGACTATGAGTCGGCTTTTTCAGTTTTTAACGGATACGAAGTTTTAGCGGAGTCCAAGGTGCGACGCGTATTGGTTCTAAAACTGGCTCCTACAGGAGAGAAGCGTCGCTTAAGGTGCCAATGTGGCTTGATAGGCTTAAGTGGATAAGTACGTTTACGAGCAACAATAAAGTATTGACTACCAGCGAACGATGCGCAGCTGCCTAAGCTGTTCTCCAACCACGTCCATATCGCTTGGTATTTACTCATCGGGAACAGCGCGTAGGTGTCACAATGAATCACTTCATAATTAAGTACGCCTAGCCAATCTTTAATTCGGTTTGGCGTATACATACGTCCACTCCATGGCAAGCTGTTCTTTCGCCAAGGCATCAAACTGGCAAGCCCAGTCACACTAAAAGGGTTAAAGCCGGTGATGATAATATAGCCATCGTCCATCATTACTCGGTCGACTTCTCTCAATAGCCGGTGTGGGTCGTTGCTATAATCTAACTGATGACTCAGCACCACAACATCAAAGCTTTTCTCTAAAAAGGGTAAATTATAACCATCTGCTATCACATTATGTAATGGGTTCTGGATATCTAGGTTTACTTGATGTTGAATGTTGCATGTGCAGCTAGAAATCTCACTGCTGAGGCCACCGAGTTTGAGCATATGGTAACCAAATAGTTTTGGGCACCACTCATCGAGTCGAGTTTGAATAGATTCTCTCAACCAGTCCCCATTGTGCAATTGTGCCCAAGTATAAGGACGCTCAAACTTCTTTCTGCTACGTGCTGGCTTCATCAATAATCTGTCTCACTTATTCTGTCTCACTAAAAGTGACTGGAGAACCAATAATGTTACATATCAAAAGCATACCTGCATTTAACGACAATTACATCTGGCTGATTCAAAATAGCGATCGCCGTTGTGCTGTCGTCGACCCTGGTGATGCAGCTCCAGTATTAGAGTACTTAGCACACCATGAGCTAACTTTAGATGCAATCTTGATTACGCACCACCACCACGATCACATTGGTGGCGTGCCAGAGTTGGTAAGACAATTCCCTGGCGTGGATGTCGTTGGCCCCAAAAATGAACCTATCCCGACCTTAACGCATCCCGTTGATGACGGTGACCAATTAGAGCTGTTTGGCGAAGTATTCCTCGTGCTAGGGCTTAGTGGGCACACCGCTGGGCACATTGGTTATGTGGGTGATGCCAAACTGTTTTGTGGCGATGTACTGTTTTCAGCCGGTTGTGGGCGAATCATGGAAGGCACACCACAGCAAATGTTTGATGCATTGAACAAGATCACAGCACTCCCACAAGAAACCGAGGTTTACTGTGCTCATGAATACACGGCAGCCAATATCGCTTTTGCACTGGCTGTTGAGCCTGACAACCAACATTTGCAACAATACCGCGACCAAGTGAATCGGCTTCGAGCCCAAAATAAGTCGACCATCCCCACAAATTTAAGACAAGAAAAGTTTATTAACCCCTTCTTACGCTACACAGAACCAAGTGTAGTGAAATCAGTATCTAATCGTACTGAGCAGACCGATCCTTTATCGGTTTTTACCGCTTTACGTGCGTGGAAGAACGAATTTTAACAAATACAGGCTTGTCACTCATAGGGAGTGGCAAGTATTATCATCGGCCGTTTATTAAAAAGGCTGTAACATGCGAGTTAAGTACAGCTGGGCTTTGGTACTACTACTTTCTGGTTGCCAATTAACTCAGTCAGAGAATCCAGACCAAGCTTCCGAGCAAACCAACACCTCCCCTACTAAAGAAGTTTCTCAAGCGAACGTTTCATCTGGAGCGATCCAAGAACAACCAAAAGTTGAAACACCCGTCGTTACTCCACAAACACAGCAAGATGTTTGGAAACGTATTGCGATGCAACTTGAAATGGAAGTGCCGGACCAAAAGAAAGTCGACTACTACCGCACTTGGTACCTCAAGCACCCTGGTCATCTAAAAACTGTATCAAAACGCGCTGAACCTTTCCTTTATTTGATCACAACTAAGATTGAAGAAAGAGACTTGCCTTTGGAGCTGGCCCTGTTGCCCGTCGTTGAAAGCTCGTTTGATGCATTTGCTTATTCTCACGGTAGCGCTGCAGGTCTATGGCAGTTCATTTCGGGTACTGGCAAAGCTTACGGACTAGAACAAAACTTCTGGTACGATGGCCGCCGTGACGTAGCCGCTTCAACCGACGCTGCATTGGATTTCTTAACCGACCTGAACAAACGTTTTGATGGGAACTGGCAACACGCAATCGCTGCCTACAACAGTGGCGGTGGTCGTGTGAACAGCGCAATCCGTAAGAACAAGAAGCTGGGTAAGCCAATCGACTTCTTCTCTCTAGACTTACCAAAAGAGACCAGCAGCTATGTACCTAAGCTACTTGCACTGGCCGACGTGATTGCCAACCAAGAAAAGTATGGCATCGATATCCCTGCGATCCCGAACAAGGCAGTACTGACTCTGGTTAACCCAAATGAACAACTTGATTTAGCCATTGCCGCAAGCTACGCCGACATTCCTGTCAAAGAGCTGCAAGGCTACAACCCGGCTTATAACCAGTGGGCAACGGCACCAGAGAAACACCAACAATTATTGCTTCCTCTAAGCTCTGTTGAGAAGTTCAACAAAGAAGTGGCAGCCAATAAAGGCAAAGGCATGAAGTTGGTGCGCTATAAAGTGCAATCTGGCGATAGCATCAGCGTACTGGCGAGTAAATACAACACTACCAGCAAAGTGATCCGCTCTGCAAACGGTTTGAGCAACAATAATATTCGTGTTGGTCAGCACCTATTTATTCCAACATCAACCAAAGACGATAAGACATACGCACTAAGCGCTTCAAATCGCCTAGCAAGCACACAGTCAAAGAGTCGTGGTCAATATAAGCTTAGCCATACCGTAAAAAGTGGTGATAGCCTATGGACGATTGCGCGCGCAAATAAGGTATCTCACCAATCACTGGCTAAGTGGAATGGCATGGGACCACGTGACACTCTTAGAATTGGTCAAGAACTGGTCATTTGGAAGAATAGTTCAGACGGTGCCATCATCCGAACTGTCTTTTATAACGTAAGATCAGGTGACACAGTCAGCGGTATTGCATCAAAGTTCAAAGTAAAAAGCGCAGATGTTGTAAAATGGAACGCTTTGCAGAACAAGAAATACCTACAGCCAGGACAAAAACTGAAGCTGTATGTTGATGTAACTAAGGTAAGTGTATGAACCCGTCAAGTAACCCACTCGTCATGCTGTTGGATATATTCCGTTCACCAACAGCGTGTTTCTTAGCGCTTTATCAACGAAGTGCTTGGGGATGGCAACCCTACGTCGTATTAATGCTCAGCCCATTCTTATTTTGGGGAGCCTATTTTTCGAATGTAGATTTTGCATGGTTAAGCGCTGAGTTGTCACAGCAACTGGCTCAAACAAACCCTGACCAATTGGCGTTACTTGACAGTAATACTCTACTCGCGAGTGAAATCATCAGTGATGTATTCGGCCGTACGTTAACCATCATTCTGTTGGCATTTTGGTTTAACTTAGCAACAAAGCCAAGCCAACACCAACATAGCTTTTGGCGATGGTTTGCAGCCGCATCGGTAGTGATATTCCCTGCCGTTCTAGGCGATGTAGCAAGCTACGCAAGCCTGATACTCAAGCACGGGCATGTGATGAGCTACGCGGCCGACTTGAACAGCTTAAACGGCTTAATCAAGTTGCCACTAACCAATGATTGGTCGCAATTTGCCAGCTCATTACCACTCTTGTTGCCTTGGTACATTGTATTGGGTTATGCAGCAGTATTAACTTGGACGGAGTTTGAGCGTGGTCAGGCACTGGTCATCTCTGGTTTGCCATGGGTTGGCTATTACCTAATCTGGGCTCTCTACATTTTAATCTTTTAAGCTGAATAGATAAAAACAAGGCTAGCGAAAATTCACTAGCCTATTTATTCCCCTGCTTATTACCCAAAGTAACCACAGTGTGAATGGTGAATAGCTAAGATCCAATGACTAATAAGCTAATAGCTTATTACTATTTAACCTTAAAGGTCACTCGCATAGGGTTATGATCAGAGGCGTCCGTAATGGGCGCCTTTGCTTTGTCTACTTCTAACCCTCGATAGAACACATGATCGAGCACCAACCCTGTCATAAACTGTGTACGGTTATCTGGTTCAAAAGCAACTTCCGTCAAACCTACCTGTTCCAACGCATCTTTCAATACAGCAAAGCGAGCTTCACTCCAACTGTTAAAATCCCCAGCAAAAATAACAGGCCCACGATACTTTTGGAGATTGTCGGTTAAGCTCTTGAGCTGAGCCTCATAATCTTCCGTACCAAAGGTAAAGTTCACCGCATGGATATTAATCACAGCCAGTTCTTCGCCATTACTTAGCAGATAGCGAGACCAGAGTGCCGATTTGGGTAATTGAAGCCAAGGTTCTTCATGAGTATAAGCACAAGCTTCAATCGGTAGATGCGTCGCTAAGTTAAGTACACCAGCACTTTTCTCAAAGGCTTCAAATGCATTCACTCGAGTGCTTCCCCATTGACCACTCGTTACCCATTGGCGAAGCCCTTCTGTCATACTCGCTTCTTGCAGCAAAACTAAATCGCTACCGGCTGACAGCTTATTTAACTCACTTTGCCAATTATTTCGGTTTTGCTTATAGATATTCCACACGGTAATGTCTAGGCCATCAGACACATCAATCGCTTTCGGGGCTGAGTTTTGGTAGCAGCTATAGATATCGTTGCTAGTATTTTGAGAAGAAGTGATCAAGTTGGGTTTATTCGGGATCACGAAGATAAAATGAAAACTAACAACAGCAAGCGTTATCAATAACGTGATAACAATGATGGTTTTCTTAAACATACAACACCCTACCAGAAATGAAAAAGGAGCGATAAACGCTCCTTTTAAGGTAATAGTTTTTTTATACGGCGTCTTCGTCTTCTTCGCCAGTACGAATACGTACCACACGTTCAACTTCAGTAATGAAGATCTTACCGTCACCAATTTTACCTGTTTGAGCCGTTTCGATAATGGTATCAACACATTGGTCAGCCACTTCGTCGGTCACAACAATTTCCAATTTCACTTTAGGTAAAAAATCGACCATGTACTCTGCGCCACGGTATAGCTCAGTATGACCTTTTTGACGTCCAAAGCCTTTAACTTCAGATACTGTCATACCCGTAATACCCACTTCTGCAAGTGCTTCACGTACATCATCAAGTTTGAATGGCTTGATAATGGCTTCAATCTTTTTCATGTTCATCCCTTAAACTGTGCGAATAGCTCATTATCGGTTAGCTATAGTAAACATTCAATGAAAAAAGCCAGAGCATTAAAGCTCTGGCTCGAAATTTATCATCTTGTTTAATCAGCGCTTTAAGAAGGTTTTACTTAAGGCTTGAGTAGTAAGCAGCTAGATTAGCAATATCTTCATCACTCAGCATTGAAGCCTGAGCCTGCATTACAGCCGCCAAACCGCCGGTGCGCTGGCCGTTCTTATATGCCTTAATTGATGAAGCGATGTATTGCTCGTTTTGGCCTTTAAGGTTTGGATATCCTGGGATCATTGCGATACCGTCTGCGCCATGACAAGCCGCACAGATTGCCGCTTTAGCTTGACCCGCAGCAACATCACCCGCCAGAGCGTTACCACTCAATAGTCCAAATCCAAGAACTAATCCTAGTGTAATTTTCTTCATTGCATATTCCATTAATTATTTTTATTAAAGTGACGGTGAATTGTGACACAAACTTTTTCTACTTGCTCCAAAGCGCTTCACAATCTTGACCTTCGTAGTTTTTATCTACGAATAAGCCTAAAACAGCGATCACTCGATCGCCATCCATTAATATCGGCGTTCGACGTCTTAACCAGCTGGGTACTTGGTATTCCTGAAAAAGCTTCTTGAGTTTTCGACTATGACCACGACCAACTGGGTGAGCCGACACTCCTTCAGGGTTAAAGATCACTCGTAAGGTTCCGTTGGCTTTAGTAAGGGAAAACGGTTGTACCTCTCGGTTATTAGATGCACTAGCACTCGACACCGCTTTCAAATGGATCTCACCTAAACCATCAGGCAGTAATAAATTCTCATCAATCAAGATTTCACTTTCCCAGTTCGACAAATCTTTAGTGTCTTGTACCAAGTAGAGCTGATGATTAAAGCGCCTAATCTCAACATCATTCAACACCAGCTTAGGATTGGCGTCTGCCTGAGCACAAACCACTTCATCCCAAATAAGTTTTAGCTGCTTTTGGCTTGGCATCGGTTGATTACAATGGCTGATCCACATTCTGATCAAACGTGCTCGTAACAAATCAGAATGCTGAGATAACGAATCAATGCTTAAGCTCTGGCTCTTACTGTTACAGCCTCCCAAAGCTTGTTGTAAGTGAGACTCAAGCAGTTCGTCGAGTAGCGACTCTTGTTCTGCACATAATTGAGCACTGCGACAGACCGATTCTCGAAAGCTAGGCCAGCGCTCTGTCAACGTCGGAGTGACTTGATGACGAATGAAATTTCGATCAAAGCGCAGATCCTGATTACTCTCATCTTCGACCCAAGTTAACCCCATATCGTGAGCCGACGCTTCGATGTCTGATCGAGTCACTGACAGCAGAGGTCTCACAATAAACGCTTCGCTAAACGACATCACTTTCGCCATTGAAGAGAGTCCTTTCGGACCACTGCCACGTTTTAACGCCAGCAAGAAGGTTTCAAGTTGATCGTCAATGTGTTGACCGGTAACAAGCACATCGCCCTGTCTGATGTGCTGCTGAAAAGCTTGGTATCGAGCATCTCGAGCCAGCTTTTCTACGCTCTCACCATTATTGATATCCAGCGAGACCCTTTCTACTGCTAACGAAACCGACAAAGCATCACACCATGTTTGGCATTGCTCAGCCCAAAGATCAGCATTCTTACTGAGACCGTGATGAACGTGCACCGCACAGCACTCAATGTGATGGGACTTAGCGTATTGCGCAGCCAATTCCAATAACACTCGCGAATCGACACCACCACTGAAAGCAACGACTAACCGACGAGGTTTGAGATCGCTTTGTTGAAATGCAGAGGTAAAAGTTTCGATTAAGTGAGTCATGGGGTTAGTGAGCCGTGTGTACTAATGAGAAAGGAGAATGTTTTAATAATAAAAAAGGGTTGGCACTGAGTCCAACCCTTTCATCAACTTGTTACGGAAAGCAGGTCTTATACCTTGCTAAGGTCGCTTATCAGCAGTAACCGTAGCTCATTAGACGCTGGTAACGACGCTCTAGAAGTGCTTCGTTATCAAATTGCTCTAGCTCTTCTAACTGCTTAACTAACATGTCTTTCATGTTCTGAGCTGTCTGTATTGGATCGCGGTGCGCGCCACCTAGAGGCTCAGGGATGATTTCATCGATAAGCTCAAGCTCTTTAAGGCGAGGAGCTACTAGGCCCATCGCTTCAGCAGCTTGTGGCGCTTTATCTGAATCACGCCATAAGATTGAAGCACAACCTTCTGGAGAGATTACTGAGTACGTAGAGTACTGAAGCATGTTCACGTAATCACCAACACCAATCGCTAGTGCACCACCAGAACCGCCTTCACCTACAACGTTACAGATAACCGGAACTGAAAGGCCGGCCATCACTTTTAGGTTCTTAGCGATAGCTTCAGATTGACCACGCTCTTCTGCACCAACACCTGGGTATGCACCCGCTGTGTCGATGAAAGTAATGATTGGCATGTTGAAACGCTCAGCCGTTTCCATTAGGCGAAGTGCCTTACGGTAACCTTCTGGCTTTGGCATACCAAAGTTACGGATCACTTTCTCTTTAGTCTCACGACCTTTCTGGTGACCAATAACCATAACAGGACGACCATTTAGACGAGCCATACCACCCACAATTGCTTTGTCGTCAGCGTAAGCGCGATCGCCCGCCATCTCTTCAAACTCTGTAAAGGCATGCTCCAGGTAATCTTTGGTGTAAGGACGTTGAGGGTGACGAGCAAGTTGAGCTACCTGCCATGCACCCAAGTCACTAAAGATTTTCTGTTTAAGCTCTAAGCTTTTTTTCTCTAGTTGTTCAATTTCTTTGTCTAGATCTACCGCTGTGTCACCACCGTGACGCGAAACGTCACGTAGCGCTTCGATTTTTGCTTCAAGTTCAGCGATAGGCTTTTCAAATTCTAGAAAGTTCAGGCTCATCTATGAATCCTTGTTGATTCAGCTCCGCAGTTACGGAGCTAAATTTTAGTTAAATTCGAGTTCTACTTGGCTATTTCCAAGCAGCTGTTTTAATTCGTCTAGTAATGTATCACTTGGCGTCACACGCCATTCTGTGCCCAATGTTAACCGCGCTCTAGCGTCGGCACGTTGGTAGTATACATTGACTGGGACCGTTCCGGCTCTATAAGGTTCTAAGATTTGACCAAAGCGTTCAAAAAATTGACCGTTAATTTGGGATTGCTCGATAGATATCGACACCCCACGAGCATATTTCTCACGGGCGCTTCCTAAGTCCATGACCTCGCGCGCGGACATTTTAAGCCCACCATTGAAATCATCAAAGCTGACCTGTCCAGAAACAACCACAATTTTGTCTTTCTCGAGCAATTCTGCGTAGCGATCGAGCGCATCAGAGAACAACATCACTTCCATCCGACCCGATCGGTCATCAAGAGTCATCAAACCGATTCGAGTACCGCGCTTCGTGGTCATGACCCTAGCCGCAATGACCAAACCTGCAATCGTCAAGGATTGGTCACGACGAGTCGGCGTCGCATCTTTCAAGCGACAGCTGGTGTATTTCGCAAGTTCTTTAATGTAAGCATTCACCGGGTGACCCGTTAAATACAAACCAAGCGTTTCGCGTTCACCTTCTAGCCAAACCTTTTCAGGCCATTTAGGCACTTGAGTATACTTGTGTTCAACCTCTTCCGGAGCGTCGGTCAACACACCAAACATATCAGATTGACCGAACGACTCAGCATGGTGATGTTGGCTTGCTGCCTTAACCGCATCTTTCAAAGATGCCATCATCGCCGCTCGGTGAGGACCTAATCTATCTAAGGCTCCGGATAGAATCAACTTTTCGATAACACGTTTGTTGACCTTCTTCAGATCAAGACGTGCACAGAAGTCGAATAAGTCTTTAAAGTAACCACCTTTGTTACGCGCTTCGATGATGGCTTCAATTGGGCCTTCACCAACCCCTTTAATTGCACCGATGCCATAAACAATTGCGCCATCTTCATCCACATTAAAGCGGTATAGGCCCGAGTTGATGTCAGGTGGAAGGAGCTTGAGTTTCATACGGAAACACTCATCGACAAGGCCAATAACCTTCTCGGTGTTATCCATATCCGCGGTCATTACTGCCGCCATGAATTCCGCAGGGTAGTGTGTTTTCAACCACAGTGTTTGATAAGAAACCAGTGCGTATGCAGCCGAGTGAGATTTGTTAAAGCCGTAGCCCGCAAACTTCTCTACCAAGTCAAAGATCTTCATGGACAGTTCGCCATCAACACCATTGGCTTCAGCACCTTCTTTAAAGGTACCGCGCTGCTTTGCCATCTCTTCTGGCTTTTTCTTACCCATCGCACGACGCAGCATATCGGCTCCACCAAGCGTATAACCCGCAAGGATCTGAGCGATTTGCATTACCTGTTCTTGATACAGGATGATACCGTAAGTCGGTTCTAGTGTTTCTTTTAACGATTCGTGTTGCCACGTTTCATCAGGGTAAGATACTGCCTCTCGTCCGTGTTTACGGTCGATAAAGTTATCTACCATGCCTGATTGCAGAGGGCCCGGACGGAACAAGGCCACCAATGCGATGATATCTTCAAAACAGTCGGGCTGTAGACGCTTGATCAGGTCTTTCATACCGCGGGATTCCAGCTGGAATACCGCCGTCGTTTCTGAATTCTGTAATAAGTTAAATGACGCTTGATCATCCAAAGGAATCGACTCGATACGAACCGGATCTTTCCCCTCTTTCGCTAAACGAGGGTTTACTAGGCCAAGTGCCCAGTCAATGATCGTCAGTGTACGCAGCCCCAAGAAGTCAAACTTAACCAAGCCAGCAGTTTCTACGTCATTCTTATCGAATTGCGTTACTGGGAAGTTACCTTCCGCATCGGCATAGATAGGTGCAAAGTCAGTAATCGTGGTCGGTGAGATTACAACACCACCCGCGTGCTTACCTGCGTTTCGCGTACAACCTTCTAGAATTCGACATTTATCAATCAGCTCACGAACTTCTTCATCACCATCATAAAGTTCAGGCAATGCAGGCTCTGCGAGGAATGCTTTCTCTAGCGTCATGCCCGGATCAGGCGGAACCAGCTTAGAAATTCGGTCAACAAAACCAAATGGGTGGCCTAATACACGGCCAACGTCACGGATTACCGCTTTTGCCGCCATAGTACCAAAGGTGATGATCTGAGAAACGGCATCACGGCCGTACATTTCAGCTACGTGGTCAATAACTTGGTCACGTTTATCCATACAGAAATCGATATCGAAATCGGGCATGGATACACGTTCTGGGTTCAAGAAACGTTCGAACAGCAAGTCATATTCAAGTGGATCAAGATCGGTGATATCAAGCGCGTAAGCCACCAAAGAACCAGCACCAGAACCACGACCTGGGCCTACTGGTACATCGTTATCTTTTGACCACTGGATGAACTCCATTACGATCAAGAAGTAACCTGGGAAACCCATGTTATTAACTACTTCTAGCTCGATTTTAAGTCGCTCATCGTATTCAGGCCTGCGTTCAGCTCTGACTTTTTCATCAGGAAACAAGAATGCTAAACGTCGCTCAAGACCTTCTTCTGATTTTTTGATCAGGAAGTCTTCAATCGCTAAACCTTCCGTCGGGAAGTTAGGTAAGAAGTACTCCCCTAAACGTACAGTCACGTTACAACGCTTAGCGATCTCAACACTGTTCTCTAATGCTTCAGGGATATCTGAGAACAACTCACACATCTCTTCTTCGCTACGGAGGTACTGTTGTGGACTGTAGTTTTTCGGTCGACGTGGATCAACCATGGTAAAGCCGTCGTGAATCGCCACACGGATTTCATGAGCGTCAAACAAGTCTTCGGAAATGAAGACCACTTCATTAGTCGCGACAACAGGCAGGTCTTCTTGCTCGGCTAATTCCAGCGCAAAGTGCAGATAAGACTCTTCGTCCGTACGTCCAGTTCGAATGAGCTCCAGATAAAAACGGTCTGCGAAATGTGTTTTGTAAAACTCAACGCTGCTTGCAACCAACTCTCTATTGCCCTTCAGCAACGCTTTACCAATCTCACCTTCTTTTGCACCCGATAAAAGAATCAGGCCTTCCGCATGTTCAATCAGCCACTCTTTATCAATAACAGGCTGATGCTGCACATGGCCACGAAGGTAAGCTTTTGATATTAATAACGTTAGGTTGTTGTAGCCTTTATTACTCGTTGCAATAACGGTGAGTTTTGTCAATTCATCGCCAAAATCAGGAGACTGCATCAAGAAGTCAGAACCAATAATTGGTTTAACCCCACACCCATGAGCAGTACCGTAGAATTTCACCAAACCGCACAGGTTGGTAAAGTCGGTCAATGCTAGAGCAGGCATACCCATTTCAGCGACTTTTTTTACTAATGGTGGCACCTTGGATAGGCCATCCACCATCGAAAAGTCACTGTGTACGCGTAGGTGAACAAATTTTGGATCTGACATTATTTTTCCTGAGTTCTAGGTTTGAGCCTAGGATTACAACTGTGTGTATTCTATTTTTTTCTAACGTCACTAAGCAACTTTATTCGATGCTAAGCTCTAGTTTACGTAAAGCTCTAATCTATATAGAGCTTATTCAATTCGCTCTAATCTATGCCAAGAATACGTTTTACTGGCTTAAAGCTTTTACGGTAATGCTCGGTTACGCCATGTTTTTCAATCGCTTCAAAATGCGCTTTTGTCGGGTAACCTTTATGTTTAGCAAAACCAAACTCTGGATGAAGCTTATCAAGTTCTTCCATCTCTTGGTCACGAACCACTTTAGCGATGATAGACGCTGCGCTGATTTCAGCCACCCGTAAATCCCCTTTCACAATAGCCAGACCGGCCATCGGTAGCTCAGGGACTCGGTTTCCATCTATTAGCGCCATATCAGGTTGAACACTCAGCCCGGCAATAGCACGCTGCATAGCTACCATAGTCGCTTGTAAGATATTCAACTCATCAATTTCTTGTGGGGAACATCGACCTACAGACCATGCCAAGGCTTTCTCTTTAATTTCAGGAAGCAGAGCAAGGCGCTTTTTCTCAGACAGTTTTTTTGAATCGTTCAAGCCTTCGATTGGGTTATTCGGATCGAGGATAACCGCGGCGGTAACTACATCACCAACTAACGGTCCACGCCCCACTTCATCAACACCAGCAAATAACTGGTAACCTTGAGGATACTCAAAAGGAGGAAATTCTTTTTTCTCTTTTACTGCCATGACAATTCTCTTTGTAACTTTTAAGCAAATGCTTTTGAAAGAAGCACTTTATGATTCAACAAACTCTCGACCGATCAATTTCAGAACTGCGTTAGCTGCCTGTTTGTCAGCATCTTTACGAATCCAGTGATGCATTTCAGTAAAGCGTTCAATAAGTGGCGCGTTGTCAGTTGAAAGCATCTTATCGACCGATGGGAAAAGGTAATCTGGGTGACACTCTTCAAGAATGTGTTCTTTTACGATTTCTTCACCCGCTAGGATATTCGGTAACGAGACAAATTCTGTGATCGACAATTTCTTAACGATATAGCCAGTGAGCTTGTTGACCTTGTAGCCAACGACCATCGGTCGTTTCAGCAACATACACTCAAGAGCAACAGTACCAGAAGCTAACAAAACAGAATCAGCAGCAGTAATCACATTGGTAGCCGTATCTTCTACTAAGGTAAATTCAAGTTCAGGTGCCGTCGATTGCCAGATCTCTGTAAACTGTTTCTTGCGCTGTTCATTAACCAATGCAACAACAAAATTGATATCAGGGTACTTTTGCTTAATGCGCTGACAAGTTTCGATAAATGGTTGAGCAATCAAACTCATTTCACCACCACGGCTACCCGGCAATACCGCTAACCACGGCTTATCTTGAGCTAAACCTAAAAGATCGCGAGCCTCTTTCTTATTCGGCTCCAGTGGAATGGTATCAGCCAGCGTGTGGCCAACGAATTCACAAGCAACGTTATATTTATCATAAAACGCTTTTTCGAATGGTAAGAAAGCAAGTACCAAATCGGTTGCTTTGTCGATTTTAAAGATACGCTTTGGACGCCATGCCCAGACTGAAGGGCTGACATAATGAACAGTCTTAATACCCGCGTTCTTAAGATCTAATTCAAGTCTTAGATTAAAGTCTGGCGCATCGATACCGACGAAGACATCTGGCGGGTTTTGAGTAAAATACTTAACTAGCTCCGCTTTCACTTTTAGCAAGCGAGGTAAACGACCAAGCACTTCTACAAGCCCCATCACGGCAAGCTCTTCCATTTCGAAAAGAGACTCACAACCAAGCGCCTTCATTTTTGGTCCGCCAATACCCACGAATTCAGCATTCGGATATTGTGATTTGGTCGCTTTAATAAAGCCTTCGCCAAGCGTGTCGCCAGAGAGTTCTCCGACAACGATACCTACACGCAGAGGTTCATTCGAAACAAAGTCCAAGCTATTGGTTGCTGATTCTTGCTGTGCCATAGTTTTCTAATTCCCTTCTTGCCTAAAACAAAAAAGATCGCCTAACGAGTAGCGATCTTTTTGTTATACCAATCTAACGAGGTAACTATTGTCATACTCATATTGATTGGTACATAACCACATCAAGTATTAACGAATAATACCGCGCTCAGAGCTCTCTAGCATTTCTAACATAGGAGTTACCGAAGCAAACTCTTTCGCCATTTCAACTAAAGCGGCTTTCGCTTCTTCAAGTGTTTTGCCTGAACGGTATAACTCTTTGTACGCTTTCTGTAATGCTCGAATTTCTGGTTTCTCAAATCCGTTACGCTTCAAGCCCACTAGGTTGAGGCCGAATGGCGCTGCGTGGTTACCTTGAGCAAGTACGTAAGGAAGTACATCTTGAACAACCGCAGAACAACCGCCAATGTACGCATAAGCGCCAATTGAACAGAACGGGTGAATCGCAGACAGTGCCATTACGCCAGCGTAATCGCCAACCGTCACGTGACCGCCAAGGATAGCGTTGTTACCAATGTGAGTGTGGTTTCCAACAATAACATCGTGCGCTACGTGAGCATTTACACAAAGTAAGTTGTCATCGCCAATCACAGTGGTCGCTTTGTCTTGAGTTGTACCACGGTGGATCTGAACTGCTTCACGAATCACATTACGGTCACCGATCACAACAGTCGTGTCTTCACCACCGTATTTCTTATCTTGGTTTTCTTCTCCAATCACTGCGTGTGGGAAGATTCGGTTTTGCTTACCAATTGTCGTGTGACCTTTGATCACAACATGCGACATCACTTCAGTGTCGTCACCAATTGTCACGTTACCAGCAATGTAAGTGAAAGGACCAACCGTCACGTTAGCACCGATAGTTACATCACCTTCGATTACTGCTGCCGGGTGAATTTTCGCTGTTTCATGAATCATATTAAAACTCTCTACGAGCACATTTAAGTTCAGCTGAACATACAACTACGCCGTCAACTTTCGCTACACCGTTGAACGATGCAATGCCACGACGTTCTTTTAAGAACTCAACTTCGATAACCAATTGGTCACCAGGCACTACTGGCTTGCGGAACTTCGCTTTATCTACGCTAGCAAAGTAGTAAAGCTCATTACCAGAAGGAGCACCAAAAGATTTAAATGCTAGAAGACCTGTTGCTTGCGCCATTGCTTCTAAGATCAACACACCTGGGAATACAGGAAGTTGTGGGAAGTGGCCTGTGAACTGAGGTTCGTTAACAGAAACATTCTTAATCGCAGTCAGTGTCTTTTCTTTTTCAAAGCTAGTCACACGATCAACCATTAAGAATGGGTAGCGATGAGGTAATAGTTCCTGAATTTCAGTAATGTTCATCGTTGTCTGTTCAGTAGTCAAAGTCGTATTCCTATGTATATTCTTTATTTAATGAGAAGGATTATAAACGAAAAAGACTCGCTGTACGCGAGCCTTTTATTAGAAATGCTGGAATTATGATTCCGCGCTGTTCTCGATAAGTTTTTCAACGGTTTTCAAACGCTTGTTCATTTCATCAATACGATGAACTCGCGTTGCTGTTTTACGCCAATCTTTATTTGGCTGCAAAGGAATACCTGAAGAGTACATGCCTTTTTCGGTGATACTGCGCATTACCATCCCCATACCGGTGATTGTAACGCCGTCAACGATTTCTATATGACCATTAATCACACAACCGCCACCAATAATACAGTACTTACCTATCGTTGTGCTGCCGGCGATGATAGTACCACCTGCAATAGCAGAACCATATCCGATGTGAACATTATGAGCTATCTGAAGTTGGTTATCTAAGATAACGTTATCTTCAATAATAGTGTCATCTAATGCGCCACGGTCAACGGTAGTACACGCGCCGATTTCTACGCGGTTACCAACACGAACTGAACCGACTTGCGGGATCTTAACCCACTCGCCTTTCTCATTCGCATAACCAAAACCATCGGATCCAATCACTGTACTAGATTGAATCAAACATGCTTCGCCAATCACCACTTCATGGTAAACACTTACGTTAGCCCAAAGCTTAGTACCTGCGCCAATTTTTGCATTTTGACCAATAAAGCAACCAGCACCGATAACGACGTCATCACCAAGCACTACGCCAGTTTCAATCACAGCATTGGCACCAATAGACACATTTTGTCCAATGGTCGCGTCGCCTGAAATTGAAGCAGAATCAGCAATACCCGTAGCTGGCGCTGGCGTGGAATCAAGCGCTTGAGCAACCTTAGCAAAAGCAACATAAGGGTCGCTGACCACAATAATGTTGGTCTTACACAGTTCACGCTCGCTCTCTTTAACCATAATAGCGGATGCTTTACAGTCACCAAGGTGCTTGCTGTACTTCACGTTCGAAAGGAACGTAATATTTCCTTCTTGCGCTTTATCCATAGGAGCGACTGCTGAAACGGTAACTGTACCGTCTCCGTGTAGCTCTCCACCGGTAATCGTTGCCAATTCGGCTAAGGTCAGATTCTTCATAAAACTTATTTCAGTGATTTAATTACTTTTTCAGAGATGTTGTATTCTGGCTTGCCGTACTGCAGAGCTTGAATATCAACGATCATGTCGTAGCCTTCTTTCTCTGCAACTTTAGTTACAGCATCTTGAATTACTTTGAATAGCTTCTGCTTCTCTTGTGCTTCACGACGTTGGCTTGCTTTTTCTAGTGCTTGAGCTTTGATTTTGTATTTGCTATCTAGTTGGCCGACTTCAATACGAAGTTTCTCTACTTCATCAGGCCCTAATAGCTCACCATCACGCTTAAGCTTTTCAATCTTAGTCTTAGCTTCAGCTTGGATACTTTGAAGCTCAGCAGCTTTATCTTTGAACTCTTCCTGCATTTTTTGAAGAACAACTTCACGCTGAGGTAGAGCCTGGAATACTTGTGCAGTATTTACATAGCCCACTTTTTGCGCAGCTTCAGCCGCTGTTGCAAAGAAAGAAGAGCTAAGAACTACAAGGCCTAAACCTGCTGCTTTAATCATATTTTTCAAAATATTGTCCTTTAAAGATTAGAAAGTTCTACCAATGGTGAATGTGAAGAATTCTTCGTCATCACCTTCGTAGATTTTGATTGGTTTCGCTAGAGAGAAAACCAATGGTCCCATCGGTGACATCCACTGAAGAGCGGCACCATAAGATGAACGGTAATTTGTTGGGTCAGAGTAATCGTAGTAGTACTGTTGACCGCTATTCGGTGCGCCACGGTCTACGAATTCGGTATCCCATACACTTGCCATATCGAAGAACACGCTAGTTCGAATCTGACTGCGCGCTTCATCAGAAGCAAACGGTGTTGGTACGATTAACTCTACGCTAGCCAAAGCAACCGCATTACCACCAACCGAATCATCGGTTGCAGAATTGTACGTCGGGTTGTTGCCCGTGCTATTTCCGTAAACAGCTTTTGGACCAGCTGAGTTAGAACCAAAACCACGTAGTGTTGTAAAACCACCCGCGTAGTAGTTTTCGTAGAATGGGAACAAGTTATCATTACCATCCGTTTGACCATAACCGTTACCATAGCCTAATCGACCACGCATCAATAGTGTGAACTCATGCTTTTTAGTCAACGGAATGTAATGTTTTACATCGTATTGCGCTTTGAAGTATTTCGCATCCGAGCCTGGTACGGTTATTTTCGCGAAAGCACGTTGGTGGTTACCTTCAGTAGGGAAGAAGCCACGGTTAAGGTTGTTGCGCGTCCAAGAGATATTGATATCGAAGTCATCGGTTAAGATATGCTCATCACCGTATTGGTCAATACTTCTCGCAAACTGTTCAACTTGAATATAGGTAGGAACGTTACCGATTTTGTTGTGCGTATAACCAAAACCAAACTCGAGACGGTTCAGCTCATCCATAGGGAAACCCCATGTTAAGCTCGTACCATAACTTTGGTTGGTATAATCGACAATACCCGCTTCAGAGGCTTCAAATTCGTTGTAGAAGATTTTGCCGCCCATACTCACACCATCAAGGTTCCAGTATGGGTCGCGGTAGTCTAAGCTCACATTCTTTTGGTAATCGTTCATCATGGCGCTTACGCCAACACGGTTACCAGAACCTGCAAAGTTATCTTGCTGTAAACCAACCTGGAAGCTGACACCCGATTCAGTACCGTAGCCAACACCGAAGTTGACGCTACCCGAGTTCGCTTCCTTAACGTTGTAAACCAGATCCACTTGGTCTTCACTGCCAGGAACACGTACCGTTTGCACATCGACCGTTTCAAAAAAGCCTAAACGGTTAAGACGGTTCTTACCTGTATCAATCGACTTGGAGTTCAGCCAGCTGCCTTCCATTTGACGCATTTCACGACGCAGTACTTCATCTTTCGTTGAGTTGTTACCCGTGAATCGAATATCACGAACGTAGATACGGCTGCCCGCTTCTACATTGATAACCAACGACACTTCTTTGGTCTCATCGTCAAATTCAGGAATCGTACGAACTTGTGGGTACGCATAGCCAGCTTCGCCTAGAATTCGTTTCACGCCCTCTTCTAAAGACGTTACAGAAGAACCGTTATATGTATCGCCATCTTCGAATGGCACTAACGCTTCGAAGTCAGCCTCGCGGCCGATAAGCTCACCACGGAAAGAGACATCTTTAACGGTATAAGCTTCGCCTTCATCTAGGCCTAGCGTGATGTAAACACCTTTCTTATCAGGAGAGATCGCAACCTGAGTCGAATCCACCTTAAATTTAAGGTAACCACGGTCAAGGTAGTAAGATTTCAACGCTTCGATATCACCAGCCAGTACTTGCTTCTGGTATTTTTCATCCGCAAGGAAATTCCACCATGCAACATCAACGTTCAAGTTGAAACGACTAAGTAGATCAGCGTCAGAGAAAACTTCGTTACCGATAAAGTTAATTTGCTGAATCTTAGCGGACACGCCCTCAGTAAACACAAACTTAAGGTCAGAACGGTTACGAGGCAGAGGCGTCACTACGGCTTTTACTGTCGCGTTGTATTTACCAACACTGTAGTAGAAATCTTCAAGGCCCTTCTCAATGTTACTCAGTGTAGTACGGTCAAGGGCTTCACCTTCACGAACACCAGATGCATCTAGGTTCTGCTGAAGTTGTTCTTCTTTGATCGCCTTGTTACCTGAGAATGAGATACTTGCGATGGTCGGTCGTTCTTTGACTTGAACAACTAAAACATCATCATCGCGAAGAACTTTAACGTCCTCAAAGTTGCCTGAAGCATACAGTGCACGAATGATCTCAGACACATCGCCGTCATCCACTTCATCGCCAATACGTACTGGCATTTTCAGTAGAGCTGCACCAAGTGCAACACGCTGTAAACCTTCGATCTTGATATCTTGAACTACAAAGTTTTGTGCTCCGTTCGCAGCCACACTAGTGGCCAATAGACTTGCGAACAGAATTTGCTTAATCGCCATACTTATTCTAATTATTCCTTGCTACTACCAATGCCTGTGAGAAACCATTCACAGACGAGTAAAATCATTAAATATTGCCAGAGCCATCAAAGAGAAGAGGATTGCGCCTCCCACTCTGTATCCCATTTCTTGAACTTTTTCAGGTACAGGTTTACGAGTAACGGCCTCAATAGCGAAAAAGAGCAAATGTCCGCCATCAAGCATAGGCAGCGGAACTAAATTAATAATACCCAAGTTAACACTAATCAGAGCTAAAAAACCTAAGAAGTAAACCAAACCGTAATCGGCGGTTGCCCCTGCGCCTTTAGCAATTGAAATTGGGCCACTCAAGTTATTTAAGCCAACATCACCAACGATAAGCTTCTTAAGCATTGTCAGTGTCAAACCTATGATTTGACCTGTTTTATCAAATGCTTTTCCTACAGACTCAATTACACCAAATTGTAACTCAAAGCGATAATCTTCTGGCCATTCTGCGACTTCGGGAGCAATACCCGCATAGCCGATTGTAGAACCATCAGAAAATTCGCGACTATTCGGCGTCATAACCAATGACCGCTCAACACCATTTCGTAATACGACAAGGTCCAAGGGCATCATTGGGTGTGAACGGATTAATTCAACAACCGACTTCCACTGTTCAATAGGCTGACCATTAATTTCGACAATTTTATCGCCAGATTCTAGCCCTGCAGAATAGGCAGCACCGTCATCAATAACTTGAGCGAGCACTGTCGATATCTCTGGAGAATAGGGTCTAAAACCAAGCGTTGTCATTGCTGACTCAGTTTCTGGGTTGAACGACCAGTCAGAAATATCCAATGTTATCTGTTGTTCAAAGCCGATGTCGTCTTGAGAAGAAACCGTTACAGTCATGGACTCATCACCAATATGTGATATCAAACCCAAGTTTACTGATTCCCAATCTGCGGTTTTGATTCCTGATATAGATTTAAGTTCCATTCCAGTTTCAATTCCGGCTTGTGCAACAATAGATTGCGGGGTGACCTCACCGATCACCGGTTTAACCGCAGGCACGCCAATCAAAAATACCAGCCAATATGCGAACACGGCAAAGATAAAGTTGAATGCTGGACCTGCCCCCACAATCGCCGTTCGTTTCCACAACGGTTTCTTATCAAAAGCGTATTGCTGTTCGTCTTCAGAAAGGTCATCAACACGACCATCAAGCATCTTAACGTAGCCACCCAATGGAATGACTGACAAGCTATATTCCGTTCCATCGCGGCCAACTTTACTCCAGATCGATTTACCAAAACCAATCGAGAATTTTTCTACTTTCACACCGCAGCGACGAGCAACCCAGAAGTGTCCAAATTCATGAACAGCGACCAGAATACCAAGCGCTACAATAAAGGATGCGAAGTTCCACAGAATTCCACTCATGCTAGCTGCTCTTTTATAAATTGAATGGCTATTTGACGAGACATATTATCGAGCTCAAGAAGGCTTTCCAAGCTATCTAAGCCCTCAGAGTTATGTTGTTCACATACTTTGTTCATAACATACTCGTTAATGATAGCAATATCGGTAAACTTTACTTGATTGTTCAAGAAAGCATTGACTGCAATTTCGTTTGCCGCATTAATCGCTGTTGTTGCATGCTGACCCAAATAGCACGCCTCAATGGCTAATCTCAAACATGGGTAACGAGTTAAATCGGGCTCTAAGAAGGTAAGCTCGCCCACTTTGGTGAAATCCAGAGGCTTAACACCCGCTTCTGTGCGTTCAGGATAAGACATCGTCAAAGCGATTGGCGTTGCCATATCGGGTTCGCCCATTTGAGCGAGCACCGAGCCATCCTTGTACTGAACCATAGAATGAATCACAGACTGAGGGTGGATAATAACTTTGAGTTGCTCTTGAGAGGCATTAAATAGCCATTTCGCCTCAATGTACTCTAAGCCTTTATTCATCATAGTTGCTGAATCGACAGAGATTTTAGGGCCCATTGACCAGTTTGGGTGTGCGATAGCTCGTTCTGGTGTTACCGACTCTAGCTCTGCAACATCCGTATAGCGGAAAGGGCCGCCAGAACCCGTCAAGAGAATATGGTTGATACCGTTCTCTTCCAGATTACAACGACCTAGATTGGTTTGTACATTTTGCGGTAAGCATTGAAAGATAGCATTGTGTTCACTATCGACAGGAAGTAGCTCAGCGCCATATTTTTCGACTGCGTCGATGAACAACTGCCCTGACATCACTAAGGCTTCTTTATTAGCAAGTAAGATACGCTTGCCCGCTTTAACTGCTGACATCGTAGGAAGCAAACCTGCCGCACCCACAATAGCAGCCATTACCGTGTCCACTTCATCTAGAGAAGCGACCTGACACATGCCTTCAGAACCAGAAAGAACTTTGATGTTTGGGTAATTTGTAGACAACACTTCAGTCAGCTTAGATGCTGCATCAGGGCAAGCCATAGCAACATAGCTTGGTTGCCACTTTTCAACTAACGCCAGCATCTTTTCAACATTCGAGCCTGCAGCCATTGCTACAACCGAATAGAGTTCTGGGTTTTGTTCAACGACTTTTAGTGTACTTGCACCAATTGAGCCGGTAGCGCCAAGGATAGTTAGATTTCGCATCACATATGACCGTAGAAATGTAATAAAGGGCAGAATCACTGCCCTTTTTTATTAGAATGCTAAATAAAGCAGAGCAAAGACAGGGAACGCAGCCGTTAAGCTATCTATTCTATCAAGTATACCACCATGACCAGGAATCAGATTACTGCTGTCTTTCACCCCAGAAACACGTTTAAACATGCTTTCAACAAGATCACCAAGAACAGAAATAACGACGGTCACAAGAGTAATAACAATCATGTGGAGAGGGCTTGTGAATTGGATATCAAACAAGTCAGCAAAGATCCAGGCCACGATCACTGCTGTAATGATGCCACCAATAAGACCTTCAATCGTTTTATTAGGACTCACCGCAGGGGCCATTTTGCGCTTGCCAAAGCTCTTTCCTGAAAAGTAAGCACCACTGTCCGCAGCCCAAACAAGCAAGCAAACGAACATCACCAATTTTGCGCCGTGGTAAGGATCAACATCGATACCGTTAGCACGCAGGATAACCACACTCCAGAAGAATGGTAGCAAAGTCAGCACGCCAAATGCGTGACGAAGAATGGATGAGTCTTTCCATGCTGGCATAGACTTAGGATAAGTCACTGCCATACCACTCGCGATTACCCACCAAATTGAACCAATCGTTAGAATGGCGTAGTGAGCACCCGATAAGTTATTAAGGCTAAATGCATCAAAAGGTATAAAAGCAAAACTTGCAGCACTTACCACAACTGTTGGAATCAACGCTAAATAACGTGATTTGCTTTCAACAAACTGAGTCCACTCCCAAAAACCCAATAGCGAGATTACTGCTAGTGAAAGAATAAACGTGGGAAGTGATAACTCGAAAATACCTAGAATAACTAGGGGAGCTAAAATCAACGCCGTAATAATTCGTTGTTTCAAACCAAAAAAATCCTTATTAACTGTCCATCAGAGCTTTAATTTGCTCACCGGTGCATCCAAAACGACGCTCGCGGTTTACAAACCAAGTCACAGCTTCTACTAAGCTGTCTTCATTAAAGTCTGGCCAGAATTGTTCAGTGAAATACATTTCGGCGTAAGCTAATTGCCAAAGCATAAAGTTACTAATGCGGCACTCGCCACTGGTGCGGATAAGTAGATCGACTTCTGGAATATCTGCCATCGTCAGGTGTTGTGTAATCATAGCTTCATCAATGTCTTCTACATTAATATCGCCAGACTTAACCTGTTGAGCAATCGAAGTCATCGCTTGCTGGATATCCCACTTACCGCCGTAGTTAGCCGCAATATTAATAACCATACCCGTATTGGTGCTAGTCAAAGCTTCCGCTTCTTCTATTTTCTTTTGTAGTCGCTCATTAAAACGACTTTTATCACCAATAACACGAAGTTGTAGATTATTTTTATGAAGCTTTTTTACTTCACTCGATAGCACTGAAATAAACAGTTCCATCAAGAGACCCACTTCTTCTTCAGGACGACGCCAATTTTCACTACTAAAAGCAAAAAGAGTTACGGCTTTAATGCCAAGTCTGGCTGCTGAAGATATGGTTTTTCGAACAGCTTGAACGCCATTTTTGTGACCAAAGACACGAGGCTTACCCTGAGCTTTTGCCCAGCGACCATTACCATCCATAATGATAGCAATGTGTTTAGGAAGAGAGTCTGTGAACGCTTGAGAATTATGCATAAAAGAGTGAATCAAATTCTAATAGTCGAACAGAATAGCATAAAAAAACGCTGCACCGTGAGTACAGCGTTTTTCCTGAAAGAAAAGAATATGGAAAATTAAACTTCCATCAACTCTTTTTCTTTAACTGCTAGAACTTCGTCTACGTTCTTAACCGCAGCGTCAGTTAGCTTTTGAATTTCGTCTTGTGCTTTACGATCTTCGTCTTCTGAAATTTCTTTGTCTTTAAGAAGCGCTTTTAGATCGCCATTCGCGTCACGACGGATGTTACGAATAGCAACACGGCCACCTTCAGCTTCGCCACGAACGATTTTAACTAGGTCTTTACGACGCTCTTCCGTAAGCGGTGGAAGTGGAACGCGAATAACCGTACCTGCAGACATAGGGTTTAAGCCTAGGTCAGAAGTCATGATTGCTTTTTCAACAAGAGGAGTCAGTGTTTTATCAAACACTGTAATTGCTAGTGTACGTGCGTCTTCAGCAATAACGTTAGCTACTTGAGTCAAAGGCGTTGGTGCACCGTAGTACTCAACAGTAAGACCAGAAAGTAGGCTCGGGTGAGCACGGCCTGTACGGATTTTTTGTAGGCTGTTTTTTAGTGCATCAACACTTTTTACCATGCGCTCTTGAGCGTCTTTTTTGATTTCGTTAATCACAATTTCACCTTGATTATGTTCTTTCTTCAAGAAAGCTTTTTATTTGGAGTGATAAGGATAAGCTTACCGAAGCATTATACTTCAGTAAGCCCGAAAAATTAGTCAGCGTCGCTGATTAATGTACCTTCAGTTTCACCCATAACCACGCGACGTAGTGCGCCTGGCTTATTCATGTTAAATACACGGATTGGCATTTTGTGGTCACGTGCTAGCGTAAATGCGGCCAAGTCCATTACTTTCAATTCTTTCTCAAGAATTGTGTTGTAAGACAACGTATCATACAACTCTGCGTCTGGGTTTGCTACTGGGTCAGCAGTAAATACACCATCTACTTTTGTTGCTTTTAGAACTACGTCAGCTTCGATTTCGATACCGCGTAAACATGCAGCAGAGTCTGTAGTAAAGAATGGGTTACCAGTACCAGCAGAGAAGATCACAACACGACCTTGACGTAGTTGGCTGATTGCATCTGCCCAGTTGTAGTCGTCACATACACCTTTAAGAGGAATTGCTGACATTACACGTGCGTTTACGTAAGCACGGTGTAGTGCGTCACGCATAGCAAGGCCGTTCATTACCGTTGCCAGCATCCCCATATGGTCACCAACAACACGGTTCATACCCGCTTCTGCTAGGCCTGCGCCACGGAAAAGGTTACCACCACCGATAACAACACCAACTTGAACGCCTAGTTCAACTAATTCTTTTACTTCTTGAGCCATACGATCAAGGATCGTTGGGTCAATACCAAAACCTTCTTCGCCTTGTAGCGCTTCACCGCTAAGTTTTAACAGAATACGTTGATACGCTGGTTTAGGGTTCGTAGTCATGGAGCTTACCTTCCAAAGAGTTGATGATTAACAGTCATGGATAAAAACTGAAGAGCTCAGTTTGCATTCATAACAGCTAAAAGCCGGAAATAATTCATTATTCATAAAAAGACCGCAGCATTTGCCACGGTCTCTTTTCAAACAATACGCTAAGGATTAACCTTTTTGTACCGCTGCAACTTCGTCTGCGAAGCTCATTTCAGCTGCTTTCTCGATACCTTCACCAACTTCTAAACGAACGAAGGTAGTAACTGATGCGCCTTTCTCTTTAAGAATGTCAGCAACAGTTTTCTTAGGTTCCATGATGAAAGCTTGACCAGTAAGAGATACTTCGCCCGTGAATTTCTTCATACGGCCGATAACCATTTTCTCAGCGATCTCTTGTGGTTTGCCTTCGTTCATAGCGATTTCAACTTGAACAGCTTTTTCTTTTTCTACTACGTCAGCAGGTACGTCAGATGGGTTAACGTACTCAGGCTTAGAAGCAGCAACGTGCATAGCGATGTGCTTAAGCGTTTCAGCTTCGCCTTCACCAGCAACAACAACACCGATTTTCTCGCCGTGACGGTAAGAAGCTAGTGCAACACCTTCAACAAGCTCAACACGACGGATGCTGATGTTCTCACCGATCTTAGTTACTAGAGCGATACGTGCGTCTTCAAACTTAGCTTGAAGTGCAACGATGTCTAGACGTTCAGCTAGAGCAACTTCAGCAACTTCGTTAGCGAATGCAAGGAAACCTGCATCTTTAGCTACGAAATCAGTTTGGCAGTTCACTTCAAGAAGAGCAGCAACGCCAGCTTCTTCTTTAATGATGATTGCGCCTTCAGCAGCAACGTTACCAGCTTTTTTAGCTGCTTTCGCTGCGCCAGATTTACGCATGTTTTCAATTGCTAGCTCGATGTCGCCTTCAGCAGCAACAAGCGCTTTTTTACATTCCATCATGCCCGCAGCTGTGCGTTCACGAAGTTCTTTAACTAGAGCTGCAGTTACAGTTGCCATTCTCTATTCCTCAGTAAATTCTAAAAAAGATAAAAAACAGGGGCCTAATTAATTGGCCCCTGATATTGACTGTATTCAGTTCTTAAGCCATCGATTATGACCGCTTAATATGAACTAAATATGGCTCAGAGCCGCTATTATTCAGCTTCTACAAAACCGTCTTTTTCAGCAGCTACAGCAGCAACATCTTTGTTACGACCTTCTTTAACCGCGTCTGCAGCAGCGTTTAGGTAAAGCTGTACTGCACGGATTGCATCATCGTTACCAGGGATAACGAAGTCAACACCGTCTGGGTTAGAGTTAGTATCAACTACAGCGTAAACTGGGATACCTAGGTTGTTTGCTTCTTTAACTGCGATGTGTTCGTGATCAGCATCGATAACGAATAGAGCGTCTGGAAGGCCGCCCATGTTCTTGATACCACCAAGAGACTTCTCTAGCTTCTCCATTTCACGAGTGCGCATTAGAGCTTCTTTCTTAGTAAGCTTGTCGAAAGTACCGTCTTGAGCTTGCGCTTCAAGTTCTTTCAGACGCTTGATAGACTGACGAACAGTTTTGTAGTTCGTTAGCATACCGCCTAACCAGCGGTTGTTAACGTAGAACTGGTTGCTGTTGATAGCAGCTTCTTTAACAGCTTCAGATGCAGCGCGCTTAGTACCAACAAAAAGAACTTTACCTTTCTTCTCGCCAACTTTAGCGATTTCAGCTAGAGCGTCGTTGAACATTGGTACAGTTTTTTCTAGGTTGATGATATGTACTTTGTTACGAGCACCAAAGATGAATGGCTTCATTTTTGGGTTCCAGTAACGAGTTTGGTGACCGAAGTGAACACCAGCTTTAAGCATATCGCGCATTGATACAGTTGCCATTTTAAAATCCTCTATGGGGTTAGGCCTCCACATCCCCCATGAATCCGACCCCTAACAACTAACCACTTTTCAGCCGTTATCTGTGTTGTTGAGGCACCCCGGAACATGTGTCGGAATGTGTGTGATTTAAAGAAATAAGTTAGTGGACACAAAGCTTGTTTCGCCAATTGGAGAAAACAGTCCTGATGTCCGGCGCGCTTTATACCATATTTTGTCTATCTATGGCTAGAAAAAAATCCAAAAATGGCGACTGCTATACTCTAGCCTATTAGCGGATTTCACCGATAAATCGCGGCCTAATCAAATCGATTCAGCATCGTCTTACAGAGCAATATCGGCTTAAGTTAAGTAGTATCCACCAGCATTGTATGGATATGGGAATGTTGCGCTAAAATGCTGCACTGATAGAATAGCCCCAATATGCACACTTAGGTGCTACCAAATTAAGAGATATGCAATGGCTGTAAAAATTAAAACTGCTGAAGAAATTGAAAAAATGCGCGTCGCCGGCAAGCTGGCTTCTGAAATTTTAGAGATGATTGAACCTCACATCCAAGTGGGTACAACGACAGAAGAGCTTAACCAAATCTGTCACGAGTACGCTCTAGAGAGAAGCGCATACTCAGCACCACTTGATTACCACGGTTTCCCTAAGTCTATCTGTACGTCTATCAACCACATCGTGTGTCATGGTATTCCAGCATCACAAGATGAGACTGGTAGCACAGGTCAATTCAAACCTGCAGTATTGAAAGATGGCGATATTCTAAACGTTGATATCACTGTGATTGTTCCTGATGACGAAAATGCAGACCTAAGCACTCGTCCGCAGGGTTACCATGGTGACACATCTAAAATGTTCCTTGTGGGTGAAGTTTCACCAGCAAACAAACGTCTATGCATGGTTGCTCAAGAAGCACTTTATGAAGGCATGCGTCAGGTTAAACCAGGCGTTCAACTTGGCCAAGTTGGTACTGCTATCGAGAAGTACATCAAGACAAACAACAAGAATAACCCACGCGCTAAGTTCTCTATTGTAAAAGATTACTGTGGTCACGGCATTGGTTCTGAGTTTCACGAAGATCCACAAGTCGTTCACTACAAAAACAGCGATCGCACAGTGCTAAAAGCAGGCATGTGTTTCACAATCGAGCCAATGATCAATGCTGGTAAATTTGGTTGCCGTCTAGATGACGAAGATAGCTGGACAGTGTACACAGCTGACAGCAAGAACTCGGCTCAGTGGGAACACACTTTAGTTGTTACTGATACTGGTTGTGAAGTACTAACACTACGCAGTGATGATACGATTCCACGTATCATGAAGAACGCTTAGTTCAATAAACTGAACACCTCAGACTTTTGAAAATATCCTCGCATTGCCGAGGATATTTTTTTATCCGCTCAATTTCGATTTTGCATCAGCTTCTGTTAAATTGTTTACTATTCTCATTTGCTTGCACGGATAGCAGACTATGCCTTATCAATGCCCTATTACGTTCAATGACGAACAACTTGAAATCTGCGAATTAAAAAATCAGCTCGAAATCTTCACGCAGTATCAAAAGAGTGAATTTCTAAATCATCATCCAGTTACCGATTTGGTTCTGCTGCGATCCGAATACATGGATTTGCTTCTCAACCGTTTATGGGAGCATTTCGGATTTAGCAAACTGCCTCATATTGCGTTGGTCGCAGTAGGCGGCTATGGCCGTGGTGAACTACACCCTTTATCTGATATTGATATTCTCATCGTCTCGCAAAAAACTCTGCCACCCGCACTGGGTGAGAAAGTCAGTCAATTCATCACCCTATTGTGGGATTTGAAGCTAGAAGTCGGCCACGCAGTCCGTACCATTGCTGAATGTATTGAGATTGGTAGTGACGATTTAACCGTTGCGACCAACTTACAAGAGTCACGTTTACTATGCGGAAGCGAAGACACCTTTCAAGAGTTAAAGCTAAAGATTCATTCCGATTCATTTTGGCCAAGTGAGACCTTCTACAAGGCGAAGATTCAAGAACAGAGAGAGCGTCACGCTCGTTATCACGACACGACTTACAATCTAGAGCCGGATATCAAATCAACTCCGGGCGGGCTCAGAGACATCCACACTCTGAGTTGGGTAGCACGTCGCCACTTCGGTGCGACTTCTTTGTTAGAAATGAGCAAGTATGGCTTTCTTACCGATGCTGAATATCGTGAACTCGTGGAGTGCCAAGACTTCTTATGGCGCGTTCGCTTTGCATTGCATATCGAACTACGCCGCTACGACAATCGTCTTACCTTTGCGCATCAGGCTCAAGTAGCCGAACACCTTGGTTACACTGGTGAGGGCAATCGCGGCGTAGAAATGATGATGAAGGAGTTCTACCGAACACTTCGTCGTGTCGCAGAGCTCAACAAAATGCTGCTTAAGCTGTTTGACCAAGCAATCATTAACGGTGGTCAAACAAAAGAAGCCGAGATTCTCGACAATGACTTCCAACGTCGAGGTTCATTAATCGAAGCGCGTAAGCCAGCCCTATTCCAAGCACGACCAGAAACAATTCTCGATATGTTTATCCATATCGCCAATGACTCTTCCATCGAAGGGGTAAGCCCACCAACATTAAGACAACTGCGAACGGCCCGTCGCCGATTGAACCGCTTCCTGCATACCATTCCTGAAGCTCGTGACAAGTTCATGGATTTAGTTCGCCACCCCAACGCACTGCACAAAGCTTTTAGCTTGATGCATAAACTGGGCGTGCTATCGGCGTACTTACCGCAATGGAGCCAAATTGTCGGCCAAATGCAGTTTGATCTGTTCCACGTTTACACCGTGGATGAACACAGTATTCGCCTGCTCAAGCACATCAACCGCTTTAGCCAAGTAGAGAACCACGACAAACACCCAATTTGTTGTGAAGTGTACCCTCGAGTTCAGAAAAAAGAACTCCTGATCCTCGCCGCAATCTTCCACGACATCGGAAAAGGCCGTGGTGGAGACCACTCCGAGATCGGTGCTGTTGAAGCTTACTCTTTCTGTATTGAGCATGGGCTATCGAAGCCTGAAGCCAAACAAGTTGCGTGGCTAGTACAAAACCACCTGTTAATGTCAGTGACCGCTCAGCGCCGTGATATCTACGATCCGGATGTGATTACCGAATTCGCCAAAAAAGTTCGCGATGAAGAATCACTTGAGCTGCTGGTTTGCTTAACTGTCGCTGATATCTGTGCAACCAATCCAGAGCTGTGGAACAGCTGGAAACGTACCCTACTCGCAGAACTGTTCCATTCTACGCAGCGAGCACTACGTCGCGGCTTGGAAAACCCAGTCGATGTCAGAGACCGTATTCGTCACAATCAACAAATGGCATCTGCACTGCTGCGTAAAGAAGGTTTCTCCGCTCGTGAAATTGAAGTGTTGTGGCAGCGTTTTAAAGCTGACTATTTTTTGCGTCATACACACACTCAAATTGCTTGGCACTGTGAGCACCTACTTCGCTTAGAAGATCCGAGCCAACCTTTAGTACTTATCAGCAAAAAAGCAACACGAGGTGGTACAGAGGTATTCGTATACTGTAAAGACCAAGCGGCACTTTTCGCAACCGTTGTTGCCGAGCTCGACAGACGTAACTTTAACGTTCACGACGCACAGGTCATGGTCAGTAAAGATGGTCACGTTTTGGATACCTTTATCGTACTTGATCAGCATGGTGAAGCGATTGATGAAGCAAGACACAAAGCCGTTGCGAAACATCTAACTCATGTTCTAGCTGATGGCCGTCCAACTAAGATTAAGACACGTCGCACGCCTCGAAACTTGCAGCATTTCAAGGTAAAAACTCGGGTTGAGTTCCTACCAACTAAGAGCAAGAAGCGCACTTTGATGGAGTTGAGAGCTCTTGATACACCGGGGTTGTTGGCTCAAGTCGGCGCAACCTTTGCTGAGTTAGACATCAATTTGCACGGCGCTAAAATTACCACCATCGGCGAACGTGCAGAAGATTTGTTTATTCTGACCAGTGACGCGGGAGGAAGGTTGTCTGAAGAACAAGAACAAGCCTTAAGAGAAAGATTAACCGAACACGTTTCAGAACTCGCACCTTAGAAAGCTAATTTAGAGCTAGAAGTAAGTTGTGACTAGGAAACAAGTTTAGCTCTTGGAGCTGCTTTAATAGCCAAATAAGTGTGGGCAAAGATAGAGAGCGATCTTGTCCACAACTTACAATCAATTCACAGATATCAACTATCTAGCTCGTCGTTAGGCTGCTACATTGATCAAGTCAATTACATAAAAGTATTACATTCATAACCTAGAGGTCGCTTATGTATCCAAACCTCACTGGCTTAGGTATCCACGAACCTAAACAGATTGAACGTTACTCCCTTCGCCAAGAAGCGCACAAAGATATCCTGAAGATTTACTTTCGTAAGCAGAAAGGTGAACTGTTCGCGAAAAGCGTTAAGTTTAAGTACCCGCGACAAGTAAAAAGTGTGCTTGTTAGCGGCGGCAATAATCAATACAAAGAAGTGACCGAGATTAACCGCAACCTCACTCTTGTGATTGATGAACTCAACAAGATCACCAAACCGACGCCAACGGCTGAGGTGGATGTGAAGCAGAAGATCCTTACTGACTTGCGCCATCTAGAAAAAGTGGTATCAAGCAAGATCGCAGAGATCGAAGCCGATCTAGAAAAACTTAAATGATCCCGCGATTAACTGTTAGCTAATAACTAACCTACATTAGTTATGTCGTTAAGGTCGCACAGACATCAAAAAGGGCTGATATCACTATCAACCCTTTGTTTTTATTCTATTTTCTCTATTCAATTAGACTCGTGATTGCTTAAACACGCGTGACTTACTTCGACAAGCAAGTTTGAGCATCGATTAAGTGGGCATCCCACTCAAAAGTTTCAAACAACCTTAACCACGTTTCATCTAAGTTCGCCTTCATCACCAATTCTTCTTTAGTGAAAGGATGAATGAAGCGCAATTCAGAAGCATGCAGCAACAGACGGTGTGAGTCTAAATCATCACGGAACAGTCGGTTATGCTTACCATCACCATGTGAAGTATCGCCCACGATTGGGTGTCTTAAATGAGCCATGTGACGACGCAGCTGATGTTTACGTCCTGTCTTTGGCATCATCTCAACTAAGCAATAACGACTGGTAGGAAAACGGCCTGTTGAATACGGCACTTCGACTTTCGCTAACGGCTCGTAAACAGTGACGGCTTCTTGTGGTTCTTTATCTTCTTTCGCGAACTTGTCGGCGATCTTATCCAACTCGACCTTGAGTGCGTAATCGAGCGTATCGCCCTCTTCTATCCACCCACGCACAATCGCATGATAGGTTTTTTGCATCTCATGGTTGGCGAACATCGGCATCACCTCAGAGGCAACTTCACTCGACAGAGCAAACACCAATACGCCAGACGTTGGACGGTCTAAGCGATGCAGAGGAAATACGTGCTGACCAATTTGGTCGCGCAGAGTCTGCATCACAAACTGAGTCTCGTGTTTATCCAACCATGAGCGATGCACTAGCATACCCGCAGGCTTATTCACCGCGACAAAATACTCATCTTGATAAATGATCTCTAACATTACGCGCATACCTCATCAATGCTCTGAATCGTCACTAGCAGTTCAGCTTTGTCTGCCTCATTTTTCCACACTTCACCAAAATAAGGATGAATCGCAAAGCCTTTCGGTAGGCTCATTTGGGCATCCATCATTGCGTTGATCTTTACGATAAAGATCCACTGCAACCACTCTTCTGGCTGTAGCGAGTCAATCGCAAAAGGCTCAACGCTCGCCAGAGCTTCATCCGAAGGCGAAACATCGCTCCATAGAGAACATTGGCGCATTTGTTGTTCTAATTGTTGAAGTAAAAGAGGTAACTTTGTGGCTGCTGTCATTTTTCACCAAGTTATTTATCTAGTGACCTTGAAATTGGGGCATAGAGTACCATCTATTTAGGAAAGAAAGTTAGGAGCTTTATTACTATGGAAACGATTCACACGCTCACTCAGTTGCTAAAGAATAGCGGTTGCCAATACGATATCTACGACCTAGGTCGTCGTATCCAGAAGATCGACAATACCCTATTCTCTGACGTTGAGCAGGGGAAACAGCCATACCCGTTTCCACTTCAGAAACAAGCTCACTTAGCGATCAGCTACTGGAACGAACACAAGCAACCTTGGATCTGGTTCCTAAAATTCAAACTCGATGAAAGAGGCTTACTGCATCAAGGGGATGTGGGTAATTTTCTTAAGTTTGTTATCGAAGCAATGGGCTCGCGTTTGAACGGTGAGATCAGCGAAGAACAACAACAAAAGCTGTCTAACAACCCATATACCTTCAAGCCTTCAGAAGACAAAATGGCCGTATTTCATAGCCAAGTAAGAGCAGGGTTAGACCTAGCGACGAGCCAATATTACGAACACGCTCAACACTACTTCACTGGCGATCTAGGTTGGGACAACTGGAAAACCGTTGGTCTTCAAGGCATCACCGATATGTGTGCTCGCTTAGGCAGTCAGCAAAACGGTGTCGCTATTCGCAAGGCATTGAATAAACTGCCATCAGAGCCGCTATACGCAACACTAGGGGCACTTGAGCACACGCAAATCAATGATAAGCTCGCTCAACGCTTACAAGAAATGGCAGACAATGAGATTAACAGTCAAGAGCCGGATCTGTTCTTACTGTCAGCTTTGGTTCGTGCCCTTTCCGGTGCAGAACAAGGGATCGCGAATAACATCATTAACCAAGTTCTCGCTAGTCCGCGCTTTAGCCACCAAGAGGTGTTAATTGGTTTAGCGGGTCGCAGCTGGCACGCACTACAAGATCCAGCGATTGCCGAGCAATTCTTGTTGCGCCTCGCACAAACAGGCAACCAAAACCTGTTCAATCAGTTATTTGCAGATTTAGTGATGATTCCGACACTAAGAATGGTATTTTTGCCGTTGTTGAATTCGAACCCATCACCAGAACTCGCAAACGCATTGATTGAGTTACAACAAGCGGCTAAGTCGCAATAAAAACTAGACAGAACAGCTCAGTAGCTCGTAACAACGAGCTCAAAACACAATTGGAATAGAAAGATAAAAGGAAGTATGGACTAAATGATAGATAACTTAGTGGCTATTTTGATGCTGTGCTTCTTTTGCTTTCTGTTTTGGCAGCAGCGCAGGCAATCCGAGCTTGCGAAAGCTGCCATTGCGAGAAAGTGTAAAGAGCTCGACTTGCAGCTATTAAGCGTTGCCTTCAACGGTCATAAACTTAAGATGCGCCATGAGCTCACGACCATTTGGCGCTGGCATACTGTGTACCATTTTGAATTTTCGGCATTAGGTGATGACCTATACCAAGGAAAACTGACCATGGTCCGCTTCCGCTCTATGCGGTTTGAGCTACAGCCTCATAGAATGTAACGTCGCAGTGCGCGTTATAGCTATATTCATGATAAGGGCCAAACGAATCTTGTTTGGTTTCCTTAAATTCAAACCCTAGTTTTTCTAATAACTTAATCGATGGGTTGTGGCCGACATTCACAGTCGCAACAACATTCGTTAGGCCCTCTTCAAAACACACCAAACTTAAAAATGGTTTTAGCACCTCACTAGCAAAGCCGCGATTCCAATGCTCTTTATCCAAAATAAAGCCAAGCTCATGCCTACCCTCTTCTGATGAAATAAAGACATGTCCAAGATATTCACGGGTTTGGTTGTGGATGATAGCGCGGCAGAAGCCGACGTTGTCTTGCAGTATCTCTTGAAATAAGAACTTCGCAGAGGCAATAGAGTGCGGCCCATTCATTTCAGAACGATTAACGGGGCAGCAATTCAACTTGATAAAGTCGTGTTGTAGCTGTTCGGTATAAGGTACCAACAGCGTTCTTGAGGTTGCTATCGTCATAAAACACTCCTTGTGTTGACCATTAGCAGAAAAGCAGATGTCGCGATCTTAGATAAAAGCTCCTGAATTAAAGAGCCCCCTAGATAGAAGAAAAGCCTCAGATAAAGAAAAGCCCCGACACCGAAGTGTCAGGGCTAGGGTCTTACTCGCAGCAGTCCGGCTACTAATAAATGCTCCATGCATCATCCATAATAGTGGCTGTAATCCTTCAGCTCTTTCCTTTACTTCGCCGTCCTAGCGGTGTCCAATCATCCTGAAAGCTAACAATCCTAGTTAGCGCACATCACTTGTTCCGTGAGCGGTGTCCTTTACATCGTCCTGATGCTAATCCAACCCTTTAAATCCTAAAGGTGTCCATTGTCATTCCGTTGCAGCTAACTTCCTGTTAACTGACTGTATCCCTACAATGTCCTTACGCTCCATGCTTGACTACTCAATCCTAAGTAACCAAATCTTCATCCTGAAGATAACCAAATCCTTGGTGCTTTCCTGTTCCGTGTCAGAATCCTTCCGACAAGGTTTAATTTACGCGATTTACGATTTGGGACAATAGATTTGCATCACACTTTGAATTCATAAAAGTTGTTAATTATATAAAACAACAAAAAATCAACCACTTAATTATATGCACCTCAATCTCTCTAGCGATGTATTCGTGTTATCTCACAACCTTTGTAAGAGATCTCTCACAAGCTATGGGCGGTTTTATGATTCGCTATCACTCACCAGAGCGAGTAAAATGGCTGAAGACTAAAAATGGAGGTCAACATGCTGACAAAAGATGTGTCTGAAGAGTTGAAATCAGTGCTTGAAGGACTGCAAGCACAAGGGAAAGAGCCTACAGTTGCTTTAGTTAAAGCTCGTATGAGTACATCGGTTCCGATGCCCGCTTTAATCACAACCATCAAGAGCTGGAAAAGCGCGAATCGCGTTCCTAAAGTTGAAGTCGCGACACAAGAAGAGCCAGCACTCGATCGTGTTAGCCAACTGGAAAAGCAAATCCTTGAACTTACCACCCGCGTTGCCACGCTAGAAGCCAAGTTAACGGAACAATAAGTTAACTGAGCAATAAGCTAACAGAGAAATAGAACACTATGAAAATATGGGTTGATGCGGACGCTTGTCCTAAGGTTATCCGAGAAACAATCGTACGCGCAGCTGAGCGCACTGGGGTTGAATGTACCTTCGTGGCAAACCATCTGGTTCCTGTCCCTAAACGCAATAACATCCACTCAATTCAAGTCCCAAGCGGATTTGATATTGCAGATGATGAAATCGTAAAACGCACTGAACCCGGTGATCTCGTGATTACATCCGATATCCCTCTCGCCGATGAAGTGATCACCAAAGGTGGTCAAGCACTTAGCTCTCGTGGCGAGCTCTACACCAAAGAAACCATCAAAGCGCGCCTGAACATTCGTGACTTTATGGATACCATGCGTTCAAGCGGCATCCAAACGGGTGGACCAAGCGCCCTCTCACAGACCGATCGTCGTGAGTTCGCGAATCATCTTGATCGCCTGCTAGCAAAGCGCTAATCATTAAGAAACATTGAGATTCGTTCATAGCCATAACCGTGAACCTGTAGATATGTTTGTCGACATACTCCGTTTTTGTTACTTAACACTTGATACTAAGTGCTACTTTAACGGAGTATTGATGATCCACCTTGTCACCATCTCTTCTTTTTAAATCATCCCAATTTTCTACACTCTTTCAGATCACTTTCCGTGATTGGTACACCATACTTTCGATCAAAAAAAACCTGCACGAGGCAGGCTTTAAAATCTAACGATATGACTTGTACTAACGTTACTACGGCGTGTAGAACGTTGCTGCACCTGGGCCTACTGGAAGACCAAATACGAACACCCATAGGTAGAACAAGATGCTCCAACCGAACATAAAGCAGATTGAGTATGGAAGCATTGTAGCAATCAGAGTACCGATACCAAGGTTCTTCATGTAACGCGTCGCTACAGCAAGAATAAGACCGAAGTAGCTCATCATTGGTGTAATGATGTTCGTCGTTGAATCACCGATACGGTAAGCTGCTTGAATCGTTTCTGGTGCGTAACCAACAAGCATTAGCATAGGTACAAAGATAGGTGCTGTTACTGCCCACTGAGCAGAAGCCGAACCGATCATTAGGTTAATGAAGCCACACATTAGGATAAATGCAAAGAACAACATTGGGCCAGTAAGACCGATATCTTGTAAGAAGCTAGCGCCACCAACAGCGATTACTTGACCAAAGTTAGTCCACTTAAAGAAAGCAACAAACTGTGCAGCAAAGAATACAAGAACAATGTACATGCCCATTGAAGACATAGACGTTGCCATCGCATTGATCACGTCACGATCGTTCTTCATTGAACCGGTAACTTTACCGTAAACAAAACCAGGAATAGCGAAGAATACAAAGATAAACGCAACAATACTCTTCAGGAATGGAGAACCCGAAACCGTACCAGACGCTGAACGTAGAACACCGTCAGCTGGAACGATAGTCCACGCTAGAAGTGCAGAAACAGCCAATACAGCAATACCTGCTAGTTTTAGACCTTTCTTCTCAACATCCGTCAGTCTGCCCATCGAATCATTTGATAAATCTTCAGAAGCTTCTTCGTCGTTGTATTTACCCAACTTAGGTTCAACAATCTTCTCAGTTACAAATGCACCTGTAATCGCGATAAAGAAAGTAGAAACAAACATGAAGTACCAGTTTGACTCAGGACCAACCGTGTAAGACGGGTCAATCATCTGTGCCGCTGTTTCTGTAATACCAGAAAGCAGTGGGTCAACCGTACCGATAAGTAGGTTTGCAGAGTAACCACCTGACACACCAGCGAATGCCGCAGCAAGACCAGCAAGAGGGTGACGACCTAAAGAATGGAAAAGCATTGCTGCTAGTGGAATAAGTACCACATAGCCAAGCTCTGATGCTGTGTTAGAGATAATACCTGCAAACACAACCGTTACTGTAACCATGCGCTTAGAAGCACCCATTACCATGCCACGCATTGCAGCAGATAGTAGACCTGAGTGTTCAGCAATCGCTACACCAAGCATAGCAACAAGTACAGTACCTAGTGGAGCAAAACCAACAAAGTTCTTAACTAAGTTAGTCACAATAAGTTGTAGACCTTCTGCGTTAAGCAGACTTACAACGTGGATCATGCCGTCAGCAGCACGACCTTTAGCACCTTCTGGTCGAGGGTCCATAACAGACACTTCGAAGTAACCAGCAATACCTGAAGTAACGAGGATTGCTAAGCAGAAGATTGCGAAAAGAGTGATTGGGTGGGGTAATAGGTTCCCCAAATATTCAACGCCATCTAAAAAGCGAGTAAAAATAGGTTTTTTAGGCGAATTGTTTTTTATTGAAGCTGATGAACTCATCAGTTCCCTCCTTGTAGTGATTCCTGTGCAATTGTGACAAAGATGTTTAAATTGCCCGCGCAGATTACTCGACAAAAGGGTCAATTAGAAATCGTAAATGTTACAAAGTGTGTAACAAACTATTCCTTTTAACTTAATAAAAACAAAAAATTAGCAAATAACTCTAATTAAAGTATGAAAGTTAGGTTTATAATTGGTATGGATGCATTCATTCGATTTATACTTGCACTTGTAAGCTATTGATAAAGTGACAAATAAGAAACAACGTACGCTAAGTGAGCACATACTCTCCTGCAAAGTTCCTCTCGAAGGAAAAGAAAAACAGACAAATGAATGAAGTTTGACTTTCCCCTCGTTTTTACACTCATGTCACATCAAATTGACTGACTATTTTTGAACCGCTTTGAATCTCGGGTTGGATTTACAGATGACATAGAGACGGCCTCTACGCTTTACTATTTGGCAATCTGGGTGACGGCTTTTCGCACTTTTCAGTGATTTCACAACTTTCATTCTATTTCGCTCCCTTACTTAATTGACCAAAACGACGAGTGAAGTTCGCAACGCGTCCCTCTTTATGTAGCACTCGCTGTTTACCCGTATAGAAAGGATGCGACTTTGACGACACCTCAATCGTGAAGTAAGGATAAGTATTTCCGTCTTCCCATTCGATAGTGCGATCTGTTTTCAATGTTGATCCGATTAAGAAGTACTCATCGACACTGGTGTCATGAAAAACCACGGGGCGGTAATCAGGGTGGATATTCGGTTTCATTGTATTTCCCTTAAATAGCTAATTTGATATGTTATAACATATCAAATGATAATTATTATCAAAAGAAAAACAAGTGATTTTATGATATTTTTCCGTCTTAACTGAAACCAGAGAACACCTTGTTATGTACACCATTGAACCTGTTGGCTTTATTGAGTCTCCTTATAAAGAGAAATTCGCTGTGCCAAGACAGCCTAGGTTAGTACCCACTTCTACCTCAAGAGTCAGGCTAGTTGAAGCAGCGAACTGCCTTGAGTCTGTTCGTGATATTGAACAATTTAGTCATGTGTGGTTGTTGTTTTTGTTCGATAAGAACCTTGAAGCAGGATGGAAACCAACCGTGAGGCCACCTCGCCTTGGCGGGAACGAACGTATTGGTGTATTCGCGTCTCGTGCCACATTCAGACCGAATGGAGTGGGTATGTCCGCGGTTGAGCTCAAAGGTGTATCTCAAGAAAAGGGACAAACTTGGTTGGACTTGGGCAGTGTTGATCTCGTTGACGGCACACCGATCATCGACATCAAACCTTATATCCCCTACTCGGATTCAATTCCCGATGCACGAGGAGGGTTTGCCGCCGATGAACCAGCAGTGCTCGACGTTAACTTCTCGCAGCAAGCCCAAAGTAAGCTGTCTGGTCACCCTCAGGCTCGCCATATCATTCAGGTGATCAAAGAAGTATTAGGCCAAGATCCTCGCCCTGCCTATAAGAAAGGTAAGCCTGACAACAAGGAATATGCGGTAAATTTGTTCGATCTTAACGTGAAATTCATGGTTGAAACGCTTTTCATCAATGTAACTGACATTGAACGCTTTTGAGATCCCAAATAGGCTGATATTATATGCGGCTATATCAGATTTGCTGTGGTTACGAACGACAGCAAGTTTTCTTTTATCAATGATGAAACGGATACCATAGAATGCGTACCAGTAACTACCTTCTTTCTACTCTGAAAGAGACTCCAAACGACGCAGAAGTTATCAGCCACCAGCTGATGCTACGTGCAGGTATGATCCGTAAGCTAGCTTCAGGTTTATATACTTGGCTACCTACTGGTCTACGTGTACTGCGTAAAGTCGAAAATATCGTTCGCCAAGAGATCGATAATGCAGGTGCCGTTGAAATCTTGATGCCCGTAGTTCAACCGTTTGAGCTTTGGGAAGAGACTGGCCGTTCTGAAAAGATGGGTCCTGAGCTACTTCGTTTCACAGACCGTCATTCTCGTCCATTTGTTCTTAGCCCAACAGCAGAAGAAGTGGTAACGAGCCTAGTACGTAACGAGATCAGCTCTTACAAACAGCTACCTCTAAACCTGTACCAAATCCAGACTAAATTCCGTGATGAGCGCCGCCCTCGTTTTGGCGTAATGCGTGCTCGCGAATTCTCGATGATGGATGCGTACAGCTTTGATATCGATAAAGAAGGCTTAGAAAAGTCTTACCAAGCGATGCACGATGCTTACTGTAAAGCATTCGACCGCATGGGCCTTGAGTACCGTCCAGTATTGGCAGACTCTGGCGCAATCGGCGGCAGCGGCTCTCAAGAGTTCCACGTTCTTGCTGAAAGCGGCGAAGACCTAATCGCATTCTCTTCAGAATCGGATTACGCAGCGAACATCGAGAAAGCAGAAGCGCTAGCTCCAACGACTGAAGCGGCAGCGCCAACTCAAGAGATGGAACTGGTTGATACGCCAAACGCAAAAACAATCGCAGAACTTGTAGAGCAACACGGTCTAGCAATCGAGAAGACCGTTAAGACTCTATTCGTTAAAGCTTCTGATGAAGTAAATGCAGACATCATCGCGCTAATCATCCGTGGCGACCACGAGCTTAACGAAGTGAAAGCAGAGAACCTTCCACAGGTTGCTACTCCACTAGAGATGGCTTCTGAAGAAGAAATCCGTGCACTTGTTGGTGCAGGTCCTGGTTCACTTGGCCCTGTTGGTCTAGAGCTACCATTCATCGTTGACCGCTCTGTTGCTGTAATGAGCGACTTCGGTGCTGGTGCAAACGTAGACGGTAAGCACTACTTCGGTATTAACTGGGGTCGTGACGTTGAGCTTGCTCAAGTTGAAGACCTACGTAACGTAGTTGAAGGCGACCTAAGCCCATGTGGTCAAGGTACCATCCAACTTAAGCGCGGTATCGAAGTTGGTCACATCTTCCAACTAGGTAATACTTACTCTAAAGCAATGAACTGTAACGTGCTTGGTCCTGATGGTAAGAGCGTAATCCTAGAAATGGGTTGTTACGGTATCGGTGTTTCACGTGTTGTTGCATCAGCTATCGAACAAAACCACGATAAGTTCGGTATCACTTGGCCAGACGCACTAGCGCCGTTCCAAGTTGCTATCGTACCAATGAACATGCACAAATCTGAGCGCGTTAAAGAAGCAGCTGAGAAGCTATACGCTGAATTAACAGCTATGGGTATCGAAGTACTATTCGATGACCGTAAAGAACGCCCAGGTGTTATGTTTAAAGATATCGAGCTAGTGGGTATCCCTCACACTATCGTTATCGGTGATCGCAGCATGGACGAAGGTAACTTCGAATACAAAAACCGTCGTACAGGTGATAAAGAAGCTATCGCAATGGACACGGTTATCGAGCACCTTAAAGCTCAACTAGCTTAGTAATCCGATTACTTACTAGATAAACATTGAAAGGCTGCCATTAGGTGGCCTTTTTTGTGCCTGTCATTTCGCTTCAAACTCCCTTCTATTTATCAGTAGAGTAAATAACGTAAGTTAATCCCCTGTTCATCTTTAAATCCGTATATTGGTGTCATCAACTTTTTGGACATGCTCACCATTGGAGGTATCGATGGATATCAAAAGCTTACTGAACCAAGCACTTAAATCAGATCTCGTAAAACAAGGTACTCAGAAACTTTCACAAGGGTCTTCAAGTTTAAGTGGCCTTTCTCAAGGCAGCAATGGCAAGAGTAGCAGTAAAAGTACACTCGGAGCCTTCGGTGCAGGCGCAGTTGGCGGAGGACTCTTAGGTGCGTTAATGGGCTCGAAGAAAACCAAGAAAATGGGTAAGAAAGCCGCTGGTATTGGTGGCGCAGCGGCACTGGGTGCCCTGGCTTATAAGGTCTACAACGACTATCAGTCTAAACAAGGCCAAACACCGAATAACGAACAAGCTCAATTTGATGAGACCGATTCAAACCATAGCGTACTGATTCTAAGATCTATGATTGCTGCGTCCAAAGCCGACGGGCATGTTGATGAAGAAGAGATGGCTAAGATCGAACAAGCCGTCGAGAACATGGGTGCCGATTATCAGCTGACCAAATTGGTGTCTGAAGAACTGCACAAGCCACTCGATCCAAGTGAAATAGCTCAATTAGCAACGTCACCTCAACAAGCGAGTGAGATCTACTTAGCCTCTTTGATTGTAGCGGATGAGCAGAACTTTATGGAGAAGGCTTACCTCAAAGAGTTAGCAAAGCAGCTCAACTTAGCTGATGAGGTCACTCATCAACTTGAACAGCAGATCTCTAGTTAAGCGGTAATTATCAGGCGAATCAGTAAATATCACGCTAAGTAACAAGTTAGCAAAGTGATACATTGAGCATCAACAGAATGAGATATTGAGCAAGAACAAACTAACTCTGAACTTAGTCAGATCCACTTTGTTTTTGCCTATCTCTATGTGTATATTGAGATCAGTTATCATTTGGTTAGGTATAAAAATGAAAGTATACGATTGTTGTGATTTGGTGCGTGAACTGTATTCTCAAATTGGCAGTGGCGACCAAGGCTATATCCCTAAAGCGATCACCTGCGCGGTAAAAACATTGAACGACCTTGCTGCAGATGAATCTCTTCCTAAAGAAGCAAGAGATCGTGCTGCATTTGCCGCAGCGAATCTACTGATCTCAGATTTCGAGGACTAATATGAACCTCGCTAACTTTGAAAAGATGGATCCTGTGATGTTGATGAGCATCGTCAATATGAAGCTGCGTGACGACTTCGGTGGTGATTTAGATCGAGTAGTCAACTTCTATGAAATCGACAAAGCTGCATTGACCGCAAAACTTGCGTCTGCTGGTTTTGAGTTTCTTCCGGAAGCCAAACAGTTTCGGTAGTAATTAAGAACAAACTTAATTTTAAAGACCAACCTCCGTGTTGGTTTTTTTATTTTTGGTCGGGTACATAATAGGCTAAAGACGAATAAACTTATTAGAAATTATCTGGTTGCGCCTATACTTTTATATCCTAGAGTCAGCGAACGCGCCTTGAATCAAAGCGTGTTGTTGTATAGGCTACTCCAAACAGCATATAAAACTCATCACCAAATTCGATGATATCGAAGGACTAACAATGAAAAGACTCGCACTTTTAGCCGTTATCGCAGCCGTATTTACCGTAGGTTGTGCTTCAAATACTCAACAAGACAACTTCCGTGAAGCCTCTTTTGAGCTGTGTAATACTGAAGTCGATATCTACTCTGTAAGCCATGATGAAAGAGTACGTATCGTCTGCTCTGACGGCTCTAAATTTGCCTTAAACAGTGAAGATACGCTAGAAATTATGCGCGATATCAACATCGACTATTGTGATGGCGAAGGCTTAGGTAAATTCAACGAAAGCCGTCACTACTACTCTTTCAAGTGTAAGTCAGGCACCCTACTTAGCATTAAAAAGTAGAAGCGACACAAGAAAGCGATAAAGCAGTAAAGGGTTGATGTGAAAGCATTAGCCCTTTTTAGTACCTGCCTTTCTGTATTCTCAGATAACCAAACTCTCATACCTACAGATACAAAAAAGGCCCCAAAAGGGACCTTTTAAATCAATTTCAAAGTAGTCGTTTGAAACTCTAGGAGAGCACGCGGAGCTTACGGATGTAAGTGAGCATGCTCGACAACGACTTTATTACTTACGAATACAAAAAAGGCTCCCAACAGGAGCCTTTCAAATCGTATTTTTCAATCAAATAGCTTTAGTTCAAGGAACAGGTGCAGAATCTTCAACACCTTTCCCTAAAACAAAAAGGGACTCAATGAGCCCCTTTAAAGTATTTTTCAAAGTAGTCGTTTGAAATTCTAGGAGAGCACGCGGAGCTTACGAATGTAAGTGAGCATGCTCGACAACGAAGTTCAAATTACTACGCAGAAAAATTAAGCGTAAACAGGTAGACGCTTACAGATATTTAATACTTTTGCTTTAGTTGCTTCGATAACAGACTCATCACCCATGTTATCTAGGATGTCACACATCCAACCTGCTAGCTCTTTCGCGTCTGCTTCTGAGAAACCACGACGAGTGATAGAAGGAGAACCGATACGGATACCTGAAGTAACGAACGGGCTACGTGGATCGTTTGGTACTGAGTTCTTGTTCACTGTGATGTTAGCTGAACCTAGTGCTGCATCTGCTTCTTTACCTGTGATGTCTTTGTCGATTAGGTCAACTAGGAACAGGTGGTTCTCTGTCGAACCTGAAACGATGTTGTAACCGCGTGCTAGGAATTCAGCAACCATTGCTTTTGCGTTAGCAACAACGCGAGCTTGGTATTCTTTGAACTCTGGCTCTAGAGCTTCTTTGAACGCTACTGCTTTACCAGCGATAACGTGCATTAGAGGACCGCCTTGGCCACCAGGGAATACTGCTGAGTTTAGCTTCTTGTAAAGATCTTCACCTTCGTTAGAAAGGATAAGACCACCACGAGGACCAGCAAGCGTTTTGTGCGTTGTAGTTGTTACAACGTGAGCGTGTGGAACTGGGTTCGGGTAAACGCCTGCAGCGATTAGACCGGCAACGTGAGCCATATCTACGAAGAAGTAAGCACCTACTTTGTCAGCGATTTCACGCATGCGCGCCCAATCACAAACTTGAGAGTAAGCTGAGAAACCACCGATGATCATCTTAGGTTTGTGCTCGATAGCTAGCGCTTCCATCTCTTCGTAATCGATTTGACCTGCTTCATCGATACCGTAAGGAATGATGTTGTAAAGCTTACCAGAGAAGTTTACTGGAGAACCGTGAGTTAGGTGACCACCGTGCGCTAGGCTCATACCTAGAACAGTATCGCCAGCATTCAGTAGTGCCATGTATACAGCGTTGTTTGCTTGAGAACCTGAGTGAGGTTGTACGTTCGCGTATTGAGCGCCAAACAGTTCACATGCACGTTCGATTGCTAGAGTTTCAACTTTATCTACGAACTCACAACCACCGTAGTAACGCTTACCAGGGTAGCCTTCAGCGTATTTGTTTGTAAGTTGAGAACCTTGAGCTTCCATTACACGTGGGCTTGTGTAGTTTTCTGAAGCGATAAGTTCGATGTGCTCTTCCTGACGAAGAGTTTCTTCTTGGATAGCTGCGAATAGGTCCGCATCGTAATCAGCAATGTTCATGTCACGCTTAAGCATCTGTATCTCCTGACTCAGATTGTACTGAAAGTTTCAAAAAAACTACACAACGACCGAAAGCAAACGTTTCCGTCACCGTTTTGATGTGACGCATTCTACATAATTTGATCTAGGTCATAAAGAGCTAATTGCAATTTTATCATGCAGTTTTTTCATAATCACATATAAGATTCATCATGGTTATTAAGCTTATCCAACCAAAGATGACGCTTACTGTCAATTTTACGCTTTACACCCTGTAAAACGCAGATTACATAGGTTTACCTTAATTTTGCCCCTCAAGCTACCGAAAGCTAAGGTTTTTCTCTACTATGCACGCCTTTATTGGTTAGGTAATTATTAAAACGATGGAAAAACACTCACGTAAAGAAGATTGGGTAGCTATTCTCACTGGCACGTTTTTAGTGGCGTTAGGCGTCTTCTTTTTACAGTCAGCGAACCTGCTTACCGGTGGTACTACTGGCTTGGCTCTGCTTTTGAGTCAATTCTTACCTGTAACCTTCGGTATTTTGTACTTTGTGGCCAACTGTCCATTCTATTTATTGGCATGGAAACGATTTGGCCGTAGTTTTGCCATTAGCAGTGCAATTGCTGGTGCGTTAGTTTCTGTGTTTGCCGATCATTTATACCTCGTTATCTCACTAGAAGTTCATAACGAGATCTACTGTGCTGTTGCCGGTGGCTTATTAATGGGCTTAGGTATGTTAATCCTATTCCGTCACCGCTCAAGCTTGGGTGGCTTCAACGTATTATGTTTGTTCATCCAAGACCGCTATGGCATCTCTGTAGGTAAAACTCAGATGGGCATTGATGCCTGTATTCTGTTTGCTTCTTGCTTCTTCGTATCGCCTTGGGTAATTGCCGTTTCGGTATTGGGCACCGCAGTATTGAACATCGTATTGGCAATGAACCACAAGCCTACTCGTTACTCGGTGAATTACGCGTCTTAATACCCATCCCCCTATGAATTACTAGCTGTTTTTAGTAACAAAAACAGCTAGAATTTAGGTTTTATAAACCGTCGCCTTTTCTATGCAAGATTACCTCTCCAGCGCCAAAGACCAACAAGCCTCTATTTATATTGAAAGCTTGGAGTTCAACCCCAACACACGAGTCTTAAGCTGCGACGAGCAGGTCATTGATTTAGAGCCTCGTTCTATCGAGCTCTTAGAGTTATTTCTTACCAGCGTTGGTCAACCGCTCGCCGCCGAGCACATCATTGAATCTGTCTGGCAAAGCAACTTCATTTCCAAAAATGTTCTGACCAACCGAATCAGTACCTTACGTTCAGTACTTCAAAAACACCTGCCTGATAGCGACGCAACCAAAATACTAGTGACTTACCCACGTAAAGGCTATTTTCTAAACCCAAACTCGGTTAGTTTTGCCGCGACCTCCCCTGAAACTGCACCGAATGATGCAGAACTGGAATATCCAGTCAGTCAAGAAGGGAATAGATCTAATCCAGTTAACCCTTGGTTAGTCGTGGTGTCTTTGGCTTTGCTGATCAGCACTGCGGTAAGGGTTACATGCTTTGGCAATCTCCCACTCGCGCTTCAGAAATTGAACGTGACCAACGATTGATTCCTAAGGTCGAGCTTCTGCTGAATCGATTGGATGCCATTGGTGAGAATTCCAGAAAATACCGAAAAGTCGTAAAAGCATTATTACTTCAACAGCAGATTGAATACGCCTACACCGATCTTGCTAACCAAGATGCGCCAAGCTACTTCCTTGACCCTATTGATAGCTCTCCCTTCTTTCCGGGCGCAAAGAACATGCGTACCAGTGATTACCTGCTTAACATTCAGCTCAAAGATCAAGAAGTGGACAAACGCCTTATCGCAAAAATAAGCCTGATTTACCCAAACTCAGGGAAGCTCGCGTTTGGTGGTGTTTACTCTATTGATGTCAATAATATCAGCAGCAGCCTTATGGAGATCAACCGAGAGCTAGCTAACTACTTTGCACTACCAGCACCATTACCGCCAGAATGGTCAGTCGACAATGCCGAAGTCAGCGAATTGCTAAGTGGAAAAGCCATAGCGCTGGATGGCATCAAGCTCAATACCATGACGTCGACTCTGATTGCGCGTCAACTTGCGCTATTTGAAACAGATCAGAAGAAGCTCGTCGCGTTCACTAACCTTGTTCAAACTCGTTTTAACCGACTACCAGACGAACTGAAGCTGTGGCTTGGTATCATTCATTTCAAACTAAGAGACCTGCAAACCGCAAAAGAGCTTCTTACCAATACCTCAGGCAACTCTAAGATCGAAAATGCGTTGGTTTATATGATGGTTTCTCATATCGCTTATAAGCAAGACAACATGGAGAAGTTTCGCCTGAACTACATGGAGTCTCTGGTTGCCTTATTGAGAGTGGTTCCATCCGAAGATCTATTCGCCCGGCTATCCAAACCAGAATCAAAATCGACCTGTCTGCAACCTTGGAAGAGCTTGAAGCTAAGCGTTAAAGACCCACTTATCATAAAACAGTGGGAAAGCTTAATGCTAAATTACTGCACAGCTGTTGGGCAACAGATCTCAAATCAAAACAAAAAACCATTTAAAATAAACAACTTAAACATAAATTAAGATCTTATGTGACTTCGTTTTTTGCCCTATTTACTCTTCAAACAATAACATTCCTAAAAACATCGGGCCCACCAAGGGCTTCCAACTTTAGGAATGTTCAACATGAAAAAAACAATGACGCTGCTAGCGACCTCTCTCTTTGCTCTCTATGGTTGTGGCGGCGGAGGCGGCTCTTCTTCTGGTTCAACAGATGGTAATAAAGGTCCAAACAATCAGGTTGATTACCCGATTGCGAGCTCTGCATTTTCCCCTAAATCAGAAACAACATTGGGTTACTCATTTACCAAAGATGGTCAGGCTGAAGGCGTGATGACAATGAACTTCACTCCTGTAAGCGGTGAACTCATTATTGCAGGGTTAAAAGAAGAGACCGGCAATGAAGAGGTCGTTCAAGTTATCAATGACCTCATCAATTACGGCATCACCGAATTTTATGTTTCTGAAGACATCATGACGAATGCTGAAGGTACACAAGAAGACGGCAGCATTTATTTTGCAGGTCCGGACCGTGGGTTACACGAAATCACCAACGCTTACTTCATTGGTAGCCAATACATCACAAGAATGATGTACAGCAGCCCAATGTTCCGTTTGAAAGGAACAGACGTAAAAGAGAGCAACCCGATCATTGATATCAGTGAGGAAACCGTTTCGTTGCAAGTCACGTTAGATGGCGAAGCAGTCGCTAACATGCTGAATGACTTTGAAGACCACTCGTGGGTAGCAAGCCTTCCAACTGACGCCTCGTGCTTAGTTACATGGCAACAACAGATTGAAGAAACAGGTGTGCGTAAAAGTTTTAAGATCTCTGATAAATCAATCGAAGCTGCGAACCTAACAGAGAAAAACACCTACTACATCAACTGTGAAGGGATGGATTCGACAGAATTTGGCACATCATCAGAGCGCTGGTTCAACCCTAGCATCGGCTTGATTGAACAGATTGAATTGATGTCTGTAGAGCAATCTACTATTGAAGAATCAGCAGCGATACTGACCTCAATTAGCTAGCCTTGACTTAGATTCACTAAACCTAAGCTTAACCGCGAGCAAACCGCAAACAATAAAAAAGGCTTTGGGGAGCACTCCAAAGCCTTTGTTCAAACCTAAACCTTTAGGGGGAACTGAGAATTAGGTTTATTGAAATAGTAACGAAGCTAATCTTCAATCAAGAGAATACGAGTCTCGTAAGGTCGTAGCACTTGGTGATGAGACGTAACTAAACTCTCGCTCACTTGATAATTGGATAACAGGCTCTTAGCCTTCATCATCTCAAAACGCTCAGGTAAAACGCACTCGGTTTCTTCGCCATAATAGTTATTAATGCACAGCAGAGTTTGCCCTTCACTCTCACGAACATACGCAAAAATGGATGGATGCTCAGGCAGAAGGTCCTGATAGCGACCATGAGTAATCACCGGTACTTGTTTACGTAACTCAATCAAAGCCTTGTAGAAATAGAATACAGAATCTTTATCTTCCAACGCTTGCTCAGCGTTGATCTCAGTGTAGTTATTCGCAACATCTAACCATGGCTGTGATAGCGAAAAGCCAGCGTAAGGCTCACTGTTCCATTGCATTGGTGTACGAGAGTTATCACGAGATTTCTGCGCTAAAATCGCCATCATATCTTCATGAGCCACACCATCACGATTCACCATGATGTCGTACATATTGGTACTCTCTACATCACGATACTGGCTGATCTCGGTGTAACCTGGGTTGGTCATACCAATCTCTTCACCTTGATAGATATACGGCGTGCCTTGCATCATGTGGACTGACGCAGCAAGCATCTTGGCTGATTCAACGCGATATTGCTGGTCGTTACCTAAGCGGCTCACGACTCTTGGTTGGTCGTGGTTACACCAGAATAGTGCACCCCAACCTTTTCCGTTCAAGCCAGTTTGCCAGTGGTTAAAGATTGACTTGAGCTGTAAGAAATCGAAGGGAGCGTTGGTCCATTTCTCACCATTGGTGTAATCGACCTTAAGGTGGTGGAAGTTAAACACCATCGATAGCTCGCTGTTATCAACGTTTGAATATTGCTGACAATGCTCCAACGTGGTTGAAGACATCTCGCCTACAGTCACGCTACCGTACTTCTGGAATACCGCTTCGCTGATCTCTTTTAGGTATTCATGTACGCGCGGGCCATCGGTATAGAAACGACGACCATCGCCAATATCATCATTAGGGAAGTCTTGCTGCTTTGAAATCAGGTTAATGACATCGAGACGGAAACCATCGACGCCCTTCTCTGCCCAGAAGCTGATAACGTCTTTTACTTCTTCACGTACAACCGGGTTCTCCCAATTAAGGTCAGCCTGTTCTTTGGCGAATAAGTGTAGGAAGTATTGTCCAGTCGCCTCATCTAATTCCCATGCATTACCACCGAACTTAGACTGCCAGTTCGTTGGTGCTTGGCCACCTACTGGATCTTTCCAGATGTAATAATCGCGGTACGGACTGTTTTTGTCGCCCAAAGCAGATTGAAACCATGCATGCTCTGTCGAAGTGTGGTTTACCACGATATCCATCACGATACGGATACCACGTTGGTGCGCTTCAGACAGCAATAAGTCGAAGTCTTCCATGGTGCCGAATTGAGGATTAATCGCGTAGTAGTCTGAAATATCGTAGCCATTATCGATCATAGGAGATGCGTAAACCGGGGTTAGCCAAATCGCATCCACGCTCAAGTTTTTGAGGTAATCCAGTTTCGAAATGATCCCTTTGATATCGCCAGTACCTTTACTGCCACTGTCACAAAAGCTCTTTGGGTAGATTTGATAGATGGTTGCGGTTTTCCACCAGCTTTCATCATGTTCAGTCATCGCCATCTCTAACACTCACTTACCTGAAAATATAAAATAAAAATCACCATGCTTACATGGTCGAATAGCCGTTATAACTAAAAGAAAAAGCTATAAATAAGAGAAAAAGCGATGACTTACTTGAAGCCATCGCTTGTTAAATGCATTACGCGTTGGCGGTTTCTAGCTCGCCTTTCATCTGTGCTCGTTTATAGAAAAACAATGTCAGCGTTATCGGCAGTACAACCGCCACCAGCATCGCGACTAAGTAAATCGACCAATATTGAGGTTGAATCGATAAGATACCCGGCAAACCACCAACACCGATACCATTCGCCATCACACCTGCACTACCACAGATTGCAGCCGCTGCGGCACTGCCGATCATTGCGCTCAGCATTGGGAATTTGTATTTAAGGTTGATGCCGTACATCGCAGGTTCCGTTACACCTAGGTAAGCAGAGATTGCTGCTGGTACCGAGATGTCTCGTTCGCCTTCGCGCTTACTCAAAATGATGATGCCGACAACCGCTGAAGCTTGTGCAATGTTTGATAGCGCAATCAAAGGCCAGATTGGTGTGCCACCTAAGTCTTGCATCAGTTGTAGATCCACAGCGTTGGTTGTGTGGTGAATACCTGTAATAACCAAAGGTGCGTATAGGAAGCCAAAGACCACTGAACCAAGAATCGCGAAGTCACCAGTCATTGCCACTTTAGCCGCGAATGCCACACCATCACCTAACATACGACCGAATGGGCCAATGAAAGCGTGCGCTAGAATCACAGACAAGATGATCGAGATAAATGGCACGACAACCAGGTACAGATAAGAAGGAACAATGCGCTTAAGGTTGGTCTCAATGAAAGCCAGAGCCACACCCGCTAACATCGCAGGGATCACCTGAGCCTGATAACCGACCTTCTCAATCACGAACAAGCCAAAGTCCCACACCTCAGGTACCGATTTACCTATCATGTAAGCGTTCATCAACTGTGGAGAAACCAAGGTCACACCGAGTGTGATCCGCACCAGCAGTTTTGGACACTGAGTTAAGTGAGTACAATCACTAATGAG